>NZ_JBYTEO010000004.1:0-183958 GCF_058791355.1 Pseudomonas sp. EB271-G4-1 | reverse complement strand
CCCATGTGAGAGTAGGTCATCGTCAAGATTAAATTCCAAAACCCCTATCTGCGCATGCAGGTAGGGGTTTTGTCTTTATAGTAGAAACATCAATAATTCGCTGGCACGTCCTTACGGACGGACCGGCACACAGAATTTCTTGACGACCATAGAGCGTTGGAACCACCTGATCCCATCCCGAACTCAGAAGTGAAACGATGCATCGCCGATGGTAGTGTGGGGTTTCCCCATGTGAGAGTAGGTCATCGTCAAGATTAAATTCCAAAACCCCTATCTGCTCACGCAGACAGGGGTTTTGTCGTTTTGGGCCTACGAAAAGAGCTTCAGCACATTGCTCATCGAGTAGCCGGTCACTCAATGTGAGACAGCACCGGGATGAATCGATGGAAGCCGGATAAAGCTACCCACCATCGCCCAGACTCGCGCGGCATCGGCGTGCAAAAGAGCCTGGGGATGGTTATAGCGGGCTGGGAGTCGGGGCCGGGGGATGTTGTAAGCAGATTATGCGTGGATGATGAGCGACGAAATGTTGCGGCAAGTGAAGTCACCCTCAGGCCTGCCGCTGCCTTTGCTACGAGGTTTTTCTGTTCCTGGCTTCCGGACTGTTGAGGTACCGGGTGATGACCTCAACCCCACGATTGAGATGGTTGACCAGCAGCCTCACCGATCCTTCGACATCCCGCGCCTCGGCGGCCCGCCACATGGCGCGGTGATCTTCCTGTGATAACTTGCCCAGGCCCATGGCCTCAAGGTTGAAGCGCAGGAAGCGTTCTTCTTCGTTCAACCCGTCCTCCACCAGTTTGAGCAACCGGCGATTGGGTGCCTTGCTGTAGAGCGACATATGAAAGAGGCGGTTCAGCCGGCCGATTTCGGTGTAGTCCTGTTCCGTCTCCAGCTGGTCGATGTAAAGCGCGGCCTGTTCGAGATCCGCCGCCTCAAGCAATGGCACCGACAGGCGCAGGGCTTCGGACTCCAGTAAAATCCGCAGTGCATAGGTCTCCACTGCATCGCCCTGGACCAGTGGGGCGACCACAGCACCTTTGTGGGCAACCACATTGAGCAATGACTGGGCTTCGAGTTGGCGTAACGCTTCGCGCACAGGCATGCGGCTGACACCGAAGAGATCGGCCAGGTCTTGCTGGCGCAGAGCGATGCCACACGGCAGCCGACCGTCCAGGATGGCCGAACGCAAGGTTTCCTCGATGACCGAGCGCGCCAAGTGAGCGGCAATGGGGCCGTTGACCTTGATGCTGCTGAGAGGGTTGGCTTTTCGTGTCACTACAACGCACCCTGATTGACTGAGTTATTTTTGGATCCAACTGACACTAGTGACTGCCTGAAAGCTTGTCAAACGATCAGCAAATTGCCTATTTCAAGTTTAGCGCGCCATCGCTGATCTCACGGTGCCATTGTTTTTTGCCGTACTAACCTACACCATCAACCGACTTTCCAACTGCCTACCCTGGATGCCTCGCATTGGCGGTACGTTTTTTCCCGATTCCACGGATGCTGCGCTGGCTGTCCTGCGCGTTGTTGCTGGCTGGCGTGATGCTGGGCGGGCTGCATGCCGATTGGGATTTTTCTCTGATCAGTCGTCGGGCGCAGGCATTGTACGAACCTTTGGGTCCAGGCCAGCAACGCATAGATGATTGGCAGCATTTGCTGGCCAGCCAGAAGCAGCTTGGCGAGCTTGAACAGTTGAACGTGGTCAACCGGTTCGTCAACAAGCAGTTGCGCTACGTCGAAGACATCGATTTATGGCAGCAGGTCGATTATTGGGAAACGCCAATCGAAGCCCTGTGGAAAGGTGCCGGCGACTGCGAAGATTACGCCATCGCCAAGTATTTCAGCCTGCGCCATCTTGGCGTTTCCAGTGACAAACTGCGCATTACCTACGTCAAGGCCCTGCGTCTGAACCGGGCACACATGGTGCTGACCTACTATTCGAGTCCAGAGGCGATGCCGTTGGTCCTCGATAGCCTGATCGACACCATCCAGCCCGCCAGTCAGCGAACGGATCTGCTTCCGGTCTACTCCTTCAATGCAGAAGGCCTGTACTTGCCCGGCGCCAAAGGTAACAAGAAGGTTGGTGATACCAAACGCCTGTCGCGTTGGCAGGATGTGCTGAAAAAAATGCAGGCCGAAGGTTTTCCGGTCGAAACGACTAACTAGGAGCTCACGCTCAGATGTCTTTGTTTAAACAGCTGTTGATCGCTATCTGTCTGTTCCTGGTGGTCGCCTTTACCGGCAGCTTCATGGTCAGCCTGGAAAGTTCGCGCACCCAGTACGTCAACCAGTTGCGTTCTCACGCCCAGGATGGCGCGACGGCTTTGGCGGTGTCCCTGACGCCGAACATCGACGATCCGGCGATGGTCGAGTTGCTGGTCAGCTCGCTATTCGACAGCGGGTATTACGCCAGCATCCGCGTGGTCGATTTGAGCGACGACAAAGTCATCGTCGAGCGCAGCGGTATGCCGGCGGTCAACAATGTACCGCAATGGTTCATCAAGCTGATCGGCCTGGAAGCGGCCGGTGGCGATGCGATCGTCAGCCGCGGTTGGGAGCAGGCCGCGCGGGTCGAGGTGGTCAGCCACCCGATGTTTGCCTTGGCCAAGCTTTGGCAGAGTGCGCTGGGCAGTCTCGGTTGGCTGCTGCTGTGTGGCGCGGTGAGCGCCGTCTTGGGTGCATTGCTGTTGCGTCGACAATTGAAACCCCTGGATTACATGGTCAAGCAATCCCACGCGATTGCCCGCCGGGAATTCCTCAGCCTGCCGGATTTGCCGCGTACCCCTGAATTGCGCCGCGTCGTTCAAGCAATGAACCAGATGGTCGAGAAGCTCAAGGCACTGTTTCAGGAACAGGCCGAACGCAGTGAAAGACTGCGGATCGAGTCTTATCAGGACAACCTGACAGGGCTGGCGAACCGTCGTTATTTCGAGATGCAGTTGAACGCACGGGTGAGCAATACCGAGCAGGCCAGCTCGGGTTATCTGCTGTTGCTGCGGGTCAACGATCTGGCGGGTTTGAATCAGCGCCTGGGTGGTCAGCGGACTGATGAGTTGTTGAAGGCAGTCGGGCTGCAATTGTCTCGCGAGTGCGCCAAGTACCCGGAAACACAAAACCTGGTCACGCGCATTCGAGGCGGTGAGTTTGCCGTCTTGGCGCCAGGGCTGGTACGCGAAGAAGCGTTGCAATTGGCACGCAGCCTCGACAGTGCCTTGGCGAGCCTGCACGCGACCGGCGCCACGGACGTTGCTTGCGTGGCCTCGATCGCACTGGCTCCCTTTGCCCATGGCGATTCACCGCAAGCCGTGCTCGGGTTGGCGGATCAGGCATTGGCACAGGCCGAAAGCCAGACCGATACGCACTGGGTCTGCCTGGATCGCAGCGCCTTGGCCGGCGTCGGCGACGACCATCATACCTGGCACACGCTGCTGGATCAGGCGCTGACTCAGCGGCGATTCAAACTGTATTTTCAGCCGGTGGTGGCCAGTCAGGACACTCAACTGGTGTTGCACCACAAAGTGCTTACGCGGCTGATCGACGACCAGGGCCAGAGCATCCCGGCTGGAAGCTTTCTGCCATGGCTCCAACGGTTCGGTTGGGTGGCACGACTGGACCGACTGGTGCTGGAACGGGTGCTGGAGCAGATGGGCGATCACGAGGAGTCACTGGCACTGAACCTGTCATCGGCGACCCTGGAAGACCCTAAAGCGTTGAATGCCCTCTTCGAGACACTGCGTTCGCACTCCAATCTGGGATCGCGGCTGACCCTGGAGATCGGCGAAGAGCAATTGCCGGAGCAAGCCATGCTCGAAAACCTGACGCGGCGTTTGCGTGAGCTCGGGTTCTCGTTGAGCCTGCAGCATTTTGGTGGGCGTTTCAGCATCATCGGCAACCTGGCGCGGCTGGGGTTGGCGTACCTGAAGATTGACGGCAGCTACATCCGCGCGATTGATCAGGAGAGTGACAAGCGCCTGTTCATCGAAGCAGTCCAGCGTGCCGCCCACAGTATTGATTTGCCGTTGATAGCGGAACGGGTCGAGACCGAAGGGGAGTTGACGGTGATTCGGGAGATGGGGGTGTATGGCGTACAAGGGAGGTTGTTGGGTGAGCCCAAGGCATGGGATTAGGGCGTTGGGCGGGTGTCGTCAGTGATGCAGCCACCACGAGCTTGCTCGCGATGGCGTCCGTACAGTCATTGAAGAATCAGATAAACCCTTCATCATCGTCCTCAAGCAACTGACTCAATCCACCCAAGGCTTCACGGGCCTGGCTGCGGTCCATGAGTTTGGCTTGTGCCGGCGCTGGCAGATCGGTGACGAGGATCACGCCCTTGTTGATCAGTACGGCGATCAAGTCGTCGAGTACCCGGATCATTTCCAGATCGCTCTGGCGCAGTTGTTTGAGCTGTTTGATCTGCTGCAGTTGTTTATGGCTGGTGGCCATCAACTCATTGGCGAACCAGGCCTGGAGGTCAGGGTGGTCGGCCGGCAGCCTTTCCGTGGACTCGGCGTAAGCTTCGGCTTCCACGCGCAGCAGTTGGCCGTCTGTATCGCGTTGCACGTAGAACATCGAACATCCCCCAGAAAGTTAACGGCGTCATGCTGTCAGCAGCATAGACAACATCGCGCCGATAGAGGGTGCCTAATATCCTGCGCACGAATTTAGAACACGTCCCCTGCCATCACCGCATATCTGCATATGGCGTTACCGGTTCGATCGGCATCGGGAGATTACCTTGCCATTCATCGAAGGTGTAACGCAGGTACAGCATAGCGCGGCTAGGGGCGTAGCCTTCACTGTGTTGCAGGGTGATTCCCGAGCCCACAACCATATGATTCGTCAGGCGTCGTTCGACCAGCGCTTGCAGGCGAATGCTCGCGCCAGTGCTGCTGCTTCCGTCCGTGGTCAGGGCAGTGTCAGGATCGATTTCAAGTCCTGCGGCGTCGACCTGGCTGAGCAGCTTGCCTGCCGGGCCGCCCAGCGGATACAAGTCGCTGCTGTCGGTTTTTGAGTATGACCAGCCTACCGAGCTTTCCAGCTGTGCCGACCAATTGGCATTGCGCCAGGCATAGCTGAATGGAACGCCAATTGAGTAATATCGTTGCGGACTGTAATAACCGCCCTGGCCAAGGGTGTACTCGCTCAAGTCCTTGTCGTAACCCCAATACATGAGGGTCAAACCGGTACGCATACGCTCGTCGGCACGATCCATCAGTCTGTAGTAGTAACCGGTCATGGCCGAGAGGCGTTGGTTGTCGACCACGTTCTTGCCGCGCAGCCAATGACTGCCGAAGCTGGCCCATACGCCATCAATGCCACCTTCATCATGGCTCAGGCTCAAGGTTAACCCGTTGCTGGTGACGCCGCCCCAACGTATACCGGTCTGCGGATCGACGGCTCCGGCGTATGACACCACCGAGTTGCTCATGGGCCGACGTGAGGCGGTCAAGGTCCAGCCAATAGATCTCCAGTCACTGCTATATGCGACACCACCGAGCCAGTTTCCCACTTCGAAACCTTGTGGCGAATGGCCCAGGTCCAGTGCCCAGTAATCGTTCTTCCAACCCACCGCCAGACTTGGCCCACTTGTGCTTTGCGAGGTGCTGCGGCAGCCATTGGGTACCGGCTCTTTTGTGACCTTGTCGCGGAGCTGGACGGCGCAGGTGCCGAACTGTTCGCGGTGCAAGCCATCGGGGTCAGTGTCGAAGGAGCTGGCGTCAAGGGCCACCTGCTCGGCCTGAACGAAACCCTGCCCTTGGGCGAACGGCGCGTCGATACGCAAAATGGTCAGCTGCGTTGTCAGGTCGGCAATCCCCGGTGCCGTGTCGTCGTTGCGCCAAGTGTAGTCATGATAAAGATTGACGGTCGGGTTCTGCTCTTGATAAAGCTCGTCGACGTCGCTGCGCACGCTGCGCGGCAGCCAATCATCGCTGTCCTTGGCGCGGCTGGCCTCAGTCATCGCCACGTTGTCGCGGGGATTGGCATGGGCCGGTGAAATCAAACCAGCAGCGGCCATGCTGTGGGCGTAGTTATCCAGAGCCTGTTGCGGCTGATTCTTTGCCATAAGACGCGCCGCGTCGCGATAGATCAGTGGGTCGGTCTGTGGTGTTTTCAACAGATGGGCGAATATCGCGCTGGCTTTATCCTTTTCGCCCACGGCAGACCAGGCGTTGGCGAGCCGTCGTTGCCAGGGGGCGGGAGCAGAAGGGGTCACGACGATTCGGTCCAGACCGTCACGGCCCTGATCAACGTGCCCGGTGGCAATTTGCGCTTCGATCAAGCCCAGCTGTGCCTCGGCATTTTGTGGCTGCACGCTGAGCACCTTGCGGTAGTAGCTCTTCGCCCCGACGTAATCTCCGCGCTGGGCGGCCCAGTCGGCGAGGGTGCCAAGATCATCGACGGTCGGATCACGCAGCAACAAGGCAATGGCCTGGGGCTCGTGCCCGGCGTCGCGCAGTTGTTCGACCTGAGCCATCAACTGCCGACGTTTGATTCGGGTGTTCAGTTCACGCATGTTGTCGGTCCAGTCGGCGACCGGGCTCTGTCCTAGGGTGGCTAACGCTTCGCTGTCGCGGTTCTCATTGGCCAGGTACAGACCATGAGCGTAACGAGCCTCGGGATTGCGGCCCTGCTGGGCAAGTAATTCACTAAACGCTTTGTCCGCCTCCCGCGGTTGCCCCATGGCAATTTCGGCGGTGGCCAAGCGATAAGTCAGCCACGGATTGTCGGGTTCCAACTGGCGGATTTTTTTCAGCAGCGACGCCAACTGAGCCCAGTCCGAATGCTGACTGGCGAGATCCGCTTGCAGGTTCAGCCGTTCAAGTTCAATGCTCCGACGCAGGCTGGCAAACTCCGTCTGGTTGCTGGCCGGCAAGGTGTTGAGGAAGGCTTCGGCACGTTCGATGGACTGACCCCGATACAGGCGCATCAGGGCGCGCACCACGCTGCCATTGCCTGGTTCGACCTTGCGCGCCTGCAACAACAGCGCTTCAGCCGCGACTTCATCGGATTCGGCCAGGGCGACATTGGCGAGGCCGATCAATGGGTCGGCGGAGTCGGCCTTGAGGGTTCGCGATTGCTGATATGCCTTGCGTGCCGCCGCGTAGTCCTTACGCTGCAGGGCTTCGTCGCCTTGTTGCAGGATCATCCAGTTGCGGGTAACGGCCTGTAGATCCTGCCATTTGCTGATGTAATCGGTGTCTTGCTCTTTGCTCAATGCCGTGGAAAAGGCCTCATAGGCCGCCGAGTATTTGCTTTGGCGCATTAACGCCGTACCCAAGGCGCCGTATAGGCTCGCGTCTTGCGGATATGCCTTCAGGGCCTGGCGCAACAAGCTCTCGGCAGCCGCACTCTCACTGGCGTTGTCTTGTTCGAGCATGCGCTTGGCTTTGACGCCGGCTTGCCAAGCAGGATCGGCCAACAGCCCTTTTTGCATCGCCAGCTGCTTCGTAGCATCTTTAGCCAACGGCGAATACGGGTAATAGCGAATGAATGCTTGCCACGCCTGCGCCGTCTGCGGGCCAACGGGCAGCTTGATCAGGTAGTTGTATTCCCGTTCGGCGGCATTGGTACTGGCAAGAGGATCTGTCGCCAATTGATGCAGCACGGTCAGGGCTTCGTCGTTGCGATCTTCGGCGAACAATAACCCGACCAGCATCTGGCGTAAGCCGGCATTGCCTGGATAATCCCGATCCAGGGCCTGCAAATGACCGATCACAGCTGCGCGCTGGCCACTGATGCGACTGCGCGCGTTCCAGTATTCCAGCGCCG
Organism: Pseudomonas sp. EB271-G4-1; assembly: GCF_058791355.1. Taxonomy (NCBI): domain Bacteria; kingdom Pseudomonadati; phylum Pseudomonadota; class Gammaproteobacteria; order Pseudomonadales; family Pseudomonadaceae; genus Pseudomonas; species Pseudomonas sp. EB271-G4-1. Next base: position 176,182 of record NZ_JBYTEO010000004.1, on the reverse strand, counting down.
ACGCGAGGTCCGGCGGCTCTTTGGCAAACAGCTTTTCGAAAGCTTCGCTGGCCTCTTCAAAGCGCCCGGCAGCAGCCAGTAACCGTGCCTGCTGCAGTTGGCGCAGACCGTCCGGACTGTGCATTTTGATAAGTGCCTGAGCCTGGCGCAATTGCGCAGAGTCCGGCGCCAGCTGGCGCAGGCGCGTCAACCTTTGCTCAATCCAGACGCTGTTCTGCGGCTGAGTCTTGTCAGCCAAGGCCTGTCGAATGTCACCCACCAGCACCTGAGGATTGTCGGGGGCGATCAGTCTTAGTCGTGCCAAAGAGTCGCGCACCAGATCTTCGCGCTGTAAGGCCTCACCAATACGTATTTGCTGCAACAGCCATTGCTGTTGTTCCTGTTGAGTAACAGGCGCCGTCGACGCGAGCGCGGCACCGCTCAAGCAGGACAGCAGCAGGGTGGAGCGCAACATTAAAATCTTGAAGTTACTGATGTGGGGGGCTTTGTTCAGTGCGTGCATGGACTCGTCCAGTTCGGTTGCAGCCGCCCATCCTTGTCGAACCGATAGCGGTGTTCGTCCCAACCCTGGCCGAACATCACCAGCGATTGGTTGTAATAAGCATCTGCCAACGGAGGAGATTGACGCAGGTGTTCACGTTGGGCAGACAGTGCGGCAGCAGCCGACGCGTCGCTGGCCAATAAGGGCAAGAGTGCCGCGGAAAACCCGACGGGGCCTGCGTTCATGATCTCGCCAGTGTCGGAGTCAACGTGTTCCGGCACATATCCCAGGCGCGCGGTAGCTTCAATCATGGGTTTGAAGTGGTTGAGCAAAACGCTGCGTTCGGGTGCGTCGGTCGCCAGCATGCCCACCCATAGATAGACACGAATAGCGTCGTAGCTACCCTGCGTGCTTTTCGCGTCGGGAAAAAAACCCTTTCCGGCCTGCCACATCAGCCAGTCGGGTGCGAAACCTTTGGGGGAGCCTTCGATCAGCGCGAGTTGGGAGTTTTTCGCGACTTCGGTCCACACCGGTGCTATGAAAGAAAATCTGCGCAACAGCTGCGGCGGCAGATAACTAAGGTTCAGGCGCCAGCCTTGACTGGATTCGAAACCGACATCCCCTGGCAGCAACATAAGGCCAAGACCCGGTAACTTACGCAGAGTTTGTGCGGCGCTACGCCATAGCAGGTGATTACCCAGGGCCAGATAATCCGGCCTGCTCCACAGACGGCCGGCTTCCAGCAAGCTGTAGGCAATCCACAGGTCGGCGTCGCTGGCGTTATTGCTGTCGAGCACGCCCCATTGACCGTTCTTGTCGCGTCCCCATTGCCAGGCAGGCAGGCGGGCGCCTAGATCGCCATCCGCCAGATTGTTGCGGGTCCAAGTCAACAACCGGTCAAAGCTTTTCCCATCGTTGGCGACCAGCGCGAAAAACAGCCCATAGCTTTGCCCTTCAGATGTCGTTATCTGCTGTGGGGAGGACGCGTCTATTACCCGTCCATCATCACTGATCAGGTGCTGTTTGAAATTTTCCCAGGCCGGCCATACACATTGGCTCGCTCCCTGTGCAGGCAATGCCAGCAGTGGCAAGAACGCTGCAAGGATTCGTGACCGGGCAATGTTCGCCGGCTTATTCTTCATATGCCAACCGGCGACGAGCCGCCCATTTCAAGATGCGCCAAGTCAGGAATGCACTGAGCAGTACGCCAGACACCGCCATGATCGCGAGCAGGACCGGGTGCTCGGATAACTTGAACCAGAGCAGCAGCCACCATGGCAGGCTGCCGACGTAATAGTGATCGCCTACCATGTGACCTTGAACGCCGCTGCTGCGAATCAACACCACCGAGCCGGCCACTGCGTCCAGCTTTCCGCTGTCATTGAGCGTCTCGCGCAATAACTGGTAGCCGGAGTCTTCGGTGGCCAGCAAGGCCACTATGCTGCGCTGTTCATGGAAAGGCGATTGCAGGCCGACAATTGCTGCAATGGGACCGGTGGCCGAAACTTCAACACGACTGGCTGCAGGTTTGCCCTCGTCCTTGATCTGCGACGAGCCAGGCCCCTGCATGTTCGCTTTCAACAAGCCGTTTCGGGAGCTGTCCAACAGCAGATTCATGTCGCGGTTATCGTGGATGTCAGGGGGTAAAGAACCGAGGATCAGCAAGTCTGCATCGCGCTTCGATACCTCGTCCCAATTATCGCTCAAGGTCAGGTTCATGGCGGGCAGGCCCGAGCGGGCGGAAATTCCGGCCACTGCTTCGAGGTACGTACTCAACTGCAGGGCATTGGGCTGTGGCGGCACCATTACCACGGTCTCGGAAAGATCCGCCATTCGGCTGAAGGGAAAGCCGCTGCGTGCGAACGCTGCCAGATCAGGCATGGCGATGAAATGGTGATAGCCCGACATATCGATCGTTGACTGATCGTCGATAACCGCTTGAGTGTCCACCGTTAACGAAGTCTGGCAGCGATCCCGCTGGGAACTGCTGGTGGTCGTGGCGAAGCTGAAATTGAACCGCAAGTTGTTGCGGTCGCCGATTTTCAGCGCAGGGACCGACAGATTTTCATTGGTGTTCGCCGACTCGCTGGACAACACGGCAAGGCGCAATTCTTCCAGTCGGTCATTGGTGTTGGCCAGCAGTGGCAGGCTGGTGATGAACTGATTGTTGAGGCTGATGTTCAGTCGCGAACCGTCATTGGAAGCCGATGGCGTGTAGCGATATTTGGTTTGCAGCGGAATGCCCTGGTTGCGCCAGACAAACAGATCCGGCGGCAAGTTGATATCCAGGCTGATCGGCAGCGGCTGCACGCCGCTGGTGCGCAACTGCTCTGGGTACTTGATCAGCTCGGCGAAGCGTACGGCACGATCCGTACGCATCCAGTTCGGAGCGTCATAGGGTTGGCGTGGTTGAATCTGCTGCACTTTGTCGATGACAACCCGCTCGCCTCGAAACAGATCACCACCCAATACCAACGCTTGTGCGGCGGCGGCCAGGTCGGCCTCGTCGCGGCCCAGCACCAGCAACACCTTACTGTAGTGATCAGTCGGGTTGTCGATTATCTGCACCACCGGTGCCTCAACCGGCGGGAACTGCTTCATGTCGGCGAGGAACGCCGGGCGATGATTGTTGGTGGCAAACACAATGGATGCGGTGACAGGCCTAGAGGCTGTTGCTGTGGGCAGTTGATCAAACAACACCGGGAATTCCGTGCCGCGCCACGCCGCCAGGCTACCGAAATACGAGGCTACGATACCCGCCGCACGCTGCTCGCCAAGCGTGGGAGAAGCTGCGAAAACCATGTTCAGAACGGGCTTGTCGTAGTCGCGCGCATCGTAGAAAGGCATCGGAAAATAGGCCAGATCGTTCTGTACGATCAACGCCTGCTCTTTCAGGGAAACCAGGCTGGCCCGGCTGATATTGACCCACAGCGCGCTATTGGAAGGCTCTTCGCAAATGTCGGTGTAATGACCGACAAACTCCAACCGTATGCGGTTGAAGTCGCTGATCAGGCGCGGATCAAGATCAACCTGACGAACAGTCTTTTTGCCCAATTGCTCCTTGTCGATGGGGATCACGTTCATCAACACGTCGTTGAGGTAAACCCGCAGGTGCGACAGCGTTGGCAGGAGTGCCGGCGATGGCGTGTACTCAAGTTGTAGCTTTGCATCGTTGGCGATGCGATCGCGCCGCATGGTGAATTCCAGCTGATCGGTGTTATGCGTGCCTAGTAACAGGCTGTCAGCCACACGCCCCAGCTCTGTGAAATTACGCGAAACGTCCCAGCTCGGCACGCTGGTCACTGTTGCCGGTACCGACACTGGCACCGGTGGCTGCCCCTTGGAAGTTTGCTCTTTGACGGGCTGCGCCTGAGCGCAACTCATTGCCAGTGACAGCAGGCTGACCAGCGTGAAACTGAAATAGCGACTCATGGTGCGCATACCGATCGAGAAGTTGGAGAAAGAGGGGGCGCTTTGGCGAAGCGCGGCATATAGCTGATCAGCCAAGCGAGCACACGCACGAACGGTCGGAACAGGGTGCGTGTCCAGGCGGGCAGGTATTGATACAAGCGGTAATAGCCGGTGGCGCCAAGACGCAGCACATCGATGAAACTGTGCAGCGGCCGGTCTGGAGCGAAGTCTTCATTCCAGTTCAGCCAGGCGTCGGCCCGGGAAAAAGTGCATTGCACGTAGTCGATTTTCTGTTGCGCAGTCAGCTCGTTGAGCGCGATGCCAATAAAGTTTTTATGGCTGCGGCTGACGATACCCGAGAAAAGGAACTCCCGTTCTCCACGCTGCATCAGCAGGGAAACCCGCTCGCCGATTGGCAAGGAAAGCTCAACGTCCAGTTGGACGCCGGTACCACCGTCGGAGTAATCCACCAACAAACAGGGATAGAAGCGCCCGTTTTGCAGACGTATCGCCGCTGGCAGTTTGGCCTGCACACGGTGGGTCTCGCGCACCTGACGTACTTCAGCGGCGATTGCCACGGCAGCGCCCACGATCAGCAGGTTGTAAATGACCCACAGGCTGCTGACCAGCGTGGTACCGATTTCATTGGTTGGCCCGTAAAACAAACGCCATACCGCAAAGCACAGGCCAGCAATATTCATCACCGCCAACACCAGATACGGTCTGGCGATACCCCAGTCGAACTGGTTCTCGGTCATCAAGCCGCCTTTGGCGGTCACGTTGAACTTGCCTTTTTTGGGATTGAACAGCGCGACGGTGGTTGGCCGCGCGATGTACCAGGCCAGCACCGTTTCATAGACCTCTCCCCAGAACGTCAAGCGGTGCTCTCCCTGCATGCGTGAGTTGGTCAGGCTGGCGTGAACCATGTGTGGAATCACATACAGCATGATCATCAAGGCCGGCGCGTAGATGATGTAGGCGTGCATCAGCAGGAACGCCAAAGGCGCAGTAAGGAATACCAGACGCGGCAGGCCCGCCAGAAAGTGCAGCATGGCGTTGGCATAGCAAATACGTTGAAAGATCGTCAGGCCTTTGCCCAGCAACGGGTTGTCGGTGCGGAAAATCTGAGCCATGCCCCGCGCCCAGCGAATGCGCTGACCGATGTGTGCCGACAGGCTTTCAGTGGCCAGCCCTGCGGCCTGGGGAATTCGCACGTAAGCCGAGTTCCAGCCTTTTCGGTGCAGGCGCAGCGCGGTATGGGCGTCTTCGGTGACGGTTTCCACGGCGAAGCCGCCGATTTCATCGATCGCCGAACGCCGTAGCACGGCACATGAGCCGCAGAAAAACGCGGCATTCCACATGTCGTTGCCATCCTGTACCAAACCGTAGAACAACTCGCCCTCATTGGGCCGGCGCCGGAACGTGTCGAGGTTACGTTCAAAAGGGTCCGGCGACAGGAAGTGATGCGGTGTTTGCACCAGTGCCAGCTTGGGGTCACGCAGGAACCAGCCCACCGTAAGTTGCAGGAATGAACGTACCGGCACGTGATCGCAGTCGAAGATTGCCACTAACTCGCCATCAAGCTGCTTCAGGGCCTGATTGAGATTGCCAGCCTTGGCATGTTTGTTGTCGTTACGGGTGATGTAATTCACGCCGGCCTGTTCAGCAAACAGGCGGAATTCTTCGCGCTTTCCATCATCAAGTATCGAAATACGCAATTTGTCGTGAGGCCAGTCGATACCAAGGGCCGCATACACGGTGCTGCGCACGATGGACAGGTCCTCGTTGTATGTCGGAATCAGGAGATCAACCGTAGGCCACGACCGTGTATCACGTGGCAGTTGCGCCGGAGGGCGATTTAACGGCCAGCAGGTCTGGATGTAGCCCAGTAACAGCACCAGCCAGGAGTAGGTTTCCGCAATCAGCAACAGCACCCCGCAAGCCAGATCCAGCGGACTGTCCCAGTTCAGGGTCGCGGTATAGCGCCACCACAGGTAGCGGCAGGAAACGATGATCGACAGCATGATCAGCAGCAGCGTCGGAAAACGGCCCGGTACGCGCCGGATCACCATCGCCACTGCCCACAGCAAAATCACAAAAACCAACTGCGATACGTAGTTGAAGGGCTCGGTGATACACACCACCACGAGGACCAACCCGACTGCAGCACAGATATAGTCAAGCCAATGTTTATGGCGAGGATCAAGGTTGCGCCGCCACCGGGCGCCGCGATGCATGAGCTTGCTCTCATTGGCTTGCCGGGGCAGCTCTGTGAGAAACGCGCCTATGCGACTCCACAATCGTTGGTTCGACTGACCTACATGGCGCGCCCATTGCGGTGCAGTGCGCCGCCGGGCTTTCGGCCAAGGGCGAAATAACAGCAACCACAAGCTTTGCAGGGCAATACGCAAAGGGTCTCCAGCACTTGGCACCTTGCCGGCCAAATGCGGATACCATCGTTGGCGTTGCGCGATGAGGCGCTGCCAGACCGGCGACTCCAGTCGCAAGAACAACCAGGCCATGGCGGTGAATGAGGCTAGCCATAAAGCTGTCAGTGGGTGGCAGTCGTAACGACGATGCAGTTGCAGGTAAGGAAACCAGTGCTCGATCATGCCATCTCTCGGCGTCGTGCCAGGCACCATGTCGCCAGGCTCAATGCATCTTGCGCCGCAAGGCTTTCCGGCGCGTATTGTCCTACTGGCTGCTTGAATGCAAATGCTTCGCGCATAGCCTCATCGGCGTGCACCGTCAGCGGTAAGAGACGAGTTGCATAGTATTGTCGCCAGATGAGCAACAAATCGCGCTGTAACTGGCTGCCCGGATCGAAGCGGTTTACCAGCACTGGATTGCTGCCCGCCTGCTGCAACAGCAGCACATGACAAGCCGCATCTGCCTCGGCCACCTGGATCGGGAGCAAGCAAGGACCAATGGTCCCGTGCCCCGGCAAGCGTTGTGGTACATCAAACAGCAGCCAGTCATAGTTGGCCGCCAGACTCGCCTGACGCCGTACCCACATCTGGGAGTCATGGATCAGTTGCTGCTCGATGCTCATGGACTCCTGTGTACTCAGGCGACCATAAGGCAGTATGTGGAGCGTCGGCGTCAGGCCCCACGCCTGCTTGTACCAGTCCTGGCCATCGAGCATCGCTCGCGCCCAGCCCGATTTCCCGCAATCCTGCAGATTGAAATGAAGGGACAGTAGATTTTCCGGGGACATGTCGATCAGCAATACGCGCTCACCGAGGCTTTCCAGGGCATAGCCGAGCGCCGCTATCAACGAAGTGGTGCCGACTCCCCCACGAACCCCGCGCATACTCAGCGATGTCACTTAAGCGCTCCGAACTTACCTTGTTGCACTGGCTGGACCACTGGCAAAGGCACCTGGTCACCCTGCTCGTCAGTGATAGGGAAATCAGCCAGCAACGGCCAGCGCTTGAGCGCCCTGCTTAATTCAAGCTGTGCCGAAACATCGACGTATTCCAGGCTCGGCAGGCGCAGTTCGACTTTAAGCCGTGCAATATCATCGGTCCGTTCGTTGCGCGAAGGCGCTGGGTGCTTCAGTTGAATTTTTGCGGGTAAGGAAGCCATGCTCCATTCTCCTTGATCCGAACATAAGGCTTGCCGGCGTAGTCGAGGACAACAGTTCCAGCGTTTTCCGAGACCGCCGGGGTTTGGGGCAGATTGGTCAGCAGTGCCTGCCAGTCCGGGCCCAACCCTTCACCTTGCGCAGGCGCGGTGTACAAGCGAGAAATGATTTCCGACAGGGCCAGATAACTACTTGGCTCTTTGACGAGGATCGGCTCCGATCGCGGGTTCCTGCCCATACCCACTAACTTGATGCCGACCGGCACATGGGTAATCGACGGACTCGGGATTTCCCGCATTCCGGAAATCTGCATGCGGTCACCGTGCAAGGCCGCGCCATGCTCGGGCACGATCACCACCGCCACCCGACGTCCGCTCTTCGCCAGTGCTTTGAGGAACGCGTCCAAATCATCTATCAAGGTTTGAGCGCGCACTTTGTAATCGGCGCTCTTCGTGCCGCCATCGAGAGTCAGGGCGCGGTTGCCGTCATGCAGCGTCGTGGTGTTGTAGAACAGCGCCACCCTCGAATCGCTCTGCCCCTCGCGATGCTGCCACCATTTGTCCAGAACCTCACGATCACGCCAGATCGAGGAACCGTCGAAAGCTACCAGGGTGCGCGGCAGATTGGTGATATTGACCTGCGGCCCCGGCAACGATCCCTGGGCACGAACTTCGTCGATAAATCCTTCGAACTGACCCGTATGGTTGAGCATGACTTCACTGCTGAAGCCCAATTTGCGCAGATCATCCATGAGCAGGCATTGTTCGGGTGCCACGTCGTAAAGCTTGCTATGAGATTGCTGACCGCAGCTGGCGCGCAGCAACCTGATAGCAGCTGGCCCGCTGTAAGATGTAGCCGAATTGAAGTTCTCGAACACCACATCCATCTGCTGCAACAAGCTGTTGTCATGTAAACCAACTGCATCCAGATCGTCCCATGCCATTGAACAGATATTGATGAGCAGCAGGTCAAACGGTTGAGCAGCCGATTGCGACGGTTGGAATGCCACTTGCCGACCGGCCTCGGTGTTGTAGAAATTTTGCAGATAAGCATCGAGCGTCGGGCTATCCGGCTCTGCGCTGACGATCGGCGTACCTGCGGAGACGGGCGCCTGCGCGGTGCTTTGTGGGACAGGGGCATGCATTGCCATAAGCCCTGCTCCGCCTAGCCAGGCGAAACCGGCCAGCGTCAAGGTTGTCAGGCGCAACCACTGGTGCACGAAGAAATACGCCACCACCAACAATAGCAATGCGCCGCAAAGGTTTGGATCAATGAAACGACCGGCCAGATCAAGCAGATAATCCCCAGTGAAATTCAGCACGCCAGGCTGGTCCAGCAACCGGCTAAAAGGTGGCAGCCAAGTGTCTTGATAGAACAACGCCACACTCAACGGTATAGCGATCAACGTGCGTAGCAGCGACACGTAACGATTGTGCAGCGGCACCAATAATACGGCGGCAAACACCAGGTTCGGCAGGAGCTGCAAGTTCAGGTGACCGCTCCAAAGAAGCGCCAGCTTGATGAGGAAATAAAGGTTCCACAGTCCCAGGCCTGGCCAGGTCCACGCGGTTTTCATTGATGTCGGCTTTACCTCGAATCGCTCAGGGCTGTTCATGTACATCACTCGCAACGGGTGCTACAGGCTTGCGCCGACGCACACCCCTCGTCTGCAGGTAGCGGGGTGATAAATATCGTTGAAGTTCGCGATTGATACGCTTTGAGAGACTGCGCAGCACAAGCATTAACGCTACGGTCATGAGGCAACTTCCCGCGATGACCTGTAGCAATTGGGTGTAATTCATGGGCAAGGCTCCGACAGCGGCAACGTAATGCGTTGCGGTGCGTAGCCGCTTTGGCTGATGGCGCGCGTCAAATCAGCGGTGACTTGACCGGTGGCCATACGTGAAACCTCAAGATTGTGGGGGGCATCGATGAAATCCCGACGCGGCAGGACGTCCGCACTGGAAAGCACCTCGCAATCGCTGAAAATATCCCGCCACGGCAAACGGCAGATGTTTCCCAGCGCAGGCTCCAGTCCGTCGGCACGGCATGCGAACAGGAAGAGATAAAACACACCATCAAGAACGCAGGCGACATCGCCAAAGCGGCGCAAGGTGATCTGGCTCAAGTATTGGTCGATGTTCAGGTCGCCCCGCGGGCGTAGTCGCAATAATTGATGGGCCAGCTCGCCTGAAGCACCGCTGTAGACCTCATCAAGCAGGTCGATAAAGTCACTTGGCGGCAATATCCCGCGCCGCGCTGGAGGACGCAGTCGTGCAAACAGCGACTGGATGTCAGGAGTCTGACGATGGCGCCAGATCTGGCCTTGGGCGCTTTCTACCATGCTGAGAAAGTTCGCCAGCGTGGTTTTGGCAGGCACGATCAAGTTGGCTCCGCACGTCAGTAACAGACGCTCGTCGCGATAGCGCAGGCAGGCTTCTATTTCCCGCACAATAATCTTCAAGGCGGCACCGCATTGCTCGCGCAACTTGTGTAATTGCCGAGCCAGGGGTTCTACATCCTGGTTACTTTCCAACGTGACGATCACGCAAGCGGCACGCGCGTGGGAAGCCTGCTGCAGTAGATCGACGCGGTGTTCGAAAACGCGCCATTGCTCTGATAACGGTGCCGTCCCCTCCAGAGCTGAACGCTCGGTCAAGTAAATGCGTTGGTCGTCGGTACGGGTTTGTGAGGGACCGGAAAGCTGCGAATCACTCAGGGAAAAACCGCTGTCGCTCGCTTGCAGGTCAAATGCCTGAGCGGCGCAAACACCCAATTGGCTGTGCCAGAAGTTCAGTTGGTAATGAATAGCGCCATCTTGGCGATACAGTTGTGCCAAACCGGAAAGTTGCTCGTTGAGACTGGACAGGCGTTGATGTAAAAGGGGCGCTTGACCGCTGCACAGTACTAGCAGCGTGCAATCAATGCTCAACAGCCATTGACGGGTACTTTCGCACCAGCGTTGTAACTGATTAGTGCTGAGTGCTTCCAGATGGACCGAGTTCAACATCAATACGAGATGGCTGCCGCGCGCGATTTTGGTTCGCTGTAAATCCAAGGCCAGGGACGTAAAGGCAAGACGAGCAGGCGCATCGTGAGGCATGCAAAACAGGCGCAACTCCGATGGGCCGCAATCCTCAGCCATGGAGTCGACGACAGTTTGAGGTTCGATGCCGCTGCATACCAACGCGGCAATATGTTCTTGCGACAGGCCCGATAAAAATTGACGAGCCAAAATTTCTGCATCAGTTGCAAGGTCCAGGGTGACCCAATATAACCGCCCCTGGCGCAGCAACATTTGCTCATCCTGCAGATGCCGGATGGCTAACGTGACATGACCCAACGCCTTCTACTCCAACTGTCCGAATGCACCAAAACTCAGCCAGAACGGTTAGGTATCGGCAAAATTTGAAGGCCGCTCACTAAGAGACAAAGGTACCTGGCGCTGCATTCGCCTAGACACCGGTCTCATTAAGATGATGAAAATCACTCTCGGGCGAGTAACCCGGAAAGAGCTGTCATGGGGCCAGTCAAAATATGGGCCATTTGCAGCGCGCAGATGATGGGATATCAAGCTGTCTGTGTCAATATTTTGTAACTAACAACATGTGTAGCGAATGGCCAGTAAAAATATGACATGTTTTTGGCGTATTAGGCCCTTGTCCTGATCAGCGCTCCTAGATGATTGAATCCTGTGTCAGCCAATTGGCGAACTGGGAAGGATGATGCTAAATCTGGTCATAAATGGACTGTGAAAGCAAAAAAGCACTCAAGTAGACCTACGTCTATCTGACAGAAGGAGTTTCCAACGATCAAAGGGCTGAAGAAGCAGACAATAAAAGCCATATATATATTCTATAAAGATATTTAAATTTACTTTCTTATATCTATAAAGTCACATCCATGCGTACCTGCCGACCAATCGGCGCGCCGCACGACACGAACCAACACGGGACCTCCGTGAGTTTCTGATCGACGCGCGCGCCTTTGAGCGTGCCGTGCGTGGGAGTGATTTATGTCTGCAGCTTCACCATCGCCAAGCATCGCGCCACAATCTTTCGACATCCGCCCGTTCAGCGGTGCGGTGGGCGCCGAAATCATCGGCCTCGATTTGTCCCGCCCGGTCAATGACCAGGACTTCGCGCGCATTCACCGCGCGCACCTGGATCATCACGTGGTGGTGTTCCGCGACCAACGCATTACCCCCGAGCAGCAAATCGATTTCAGCCGCCGTTTCGGTGTGCTGCAGATCCATGTGCTCAAGCAATTCCTGCTGGCCGGGCACCCGGAAATCCTCATCGTTTCCAACATCATCGAAAACGGCCAATCCATCGGCCTGGGTGACGCCGGCAAGTTCTGGCACTCCGACCTTTCCTATAAGGAACTGCCAAGCCTGGGCTCAATGCTGCATGCCCAGGAACTGCCGTCCGAAGGCGGCGACACGCTATTTGCCGACATGCACAAAGCCTGGGACAGCCTGCCCGAGGCATTACGCAAAGCCGTTGAAGGTCGCTCGGCGGCGCACTCCTATACGGCGCGCTACAGCGAGACAAAATTCGAAGGCAATTGGCGCCCGACCCTGACCCCGGAACAACTGGCCCAGGTTGCCGAAGTCATTCACCCGGTGGTGCGTACCCACCCGGAAAACGGCCGCAAGGCGCTGTTCGTCAGCGAGGGTTTTACTACCCGTATCGTTGGCTTGCCGGAAGACGAGAGCAAGCAATTGCTCGACGAGCTCTACGCCCACAGCGTGTTGCCGCAAAACATCTACCGCCACCCGTGGCAGCCCCATGACCTGGTGTTCTGGGACAACCGATCGCTGATCCACCTCGCCGCCGGATGCCCCAGCCATCTGCGCCGCAAGCTGTATCGCACCACCATCCAGGGCGACGCGCCTTTCTGATTTGTCGGAGATTTGACCATGTCCAAACGTCTACCCTTTGCACCGCTGGCCGCGGCAATCGGCCTGGGGTTCAGCCTGATCGCCGGCAGCCTGGTCGCACCGACCGTGGCCCAGGCCGAAGGTGAAATACGCATCGCCGAACAGTTCGGCATCGTTTACCTGCTGCTCAACGTGGTGCGCGATCAGAACCTGATCGAGAAGTACGGCAAGCAGGAAGGCATCGACATCAAGGTCGACTGGACGCAGCTCTCCGGTGGTGCCGCGGTCAACGATGCGCTGCTCTCCGGCTCCATCGATATCGCGGGTGCCGGCGTCGGCCCGCTGCTGACCATCTGGGACCGCACCCACGGCAAGCAGAACGTCAAGGCCGTGGCCTCCCTGGGCAACTTCCCGTACTACCTGGTCAGCAACAATCCCAAGGTCAAGACCATTGCCGACTTCACCGAAAAGGACCGTATCGCGGTACCGGCGGTGGGCGTGTCGGTGCAGTCGCGCTTCCTGCAATATGCCGCCGCCAAGCAGTGGGGCGACAAGGAATTCAATCGCCTCGACAAATACACCATCGCCGTGCCGCACCCGGATGCCACGGCAGCGTTGATCGCCGGCGGTACCGAGCTGAGCGGGCACTTCTCCAACCCGCCATTCCAGGATCAGGCGCTGGCCAATCCAAACGTGCATGTGGTGCTCAACACCTATGATTTGCTGGGCCCGAACTCGCCGACTGTGTTGTTCGCCACCGAAAAATTCCGCAATGAAAACCCGAAAACCTACAAAGCCTTCATCGACGCGCTGACTGAAGCGGCGACCTTTGCCCAGAACGATAAGGGCGCGGCAGCGGACACCTACATTCGCGTCACCAAGGCCAAGATCGACCGCGCCGAGCTGCTGAAAATCATCGACAACCCGCAGTTCGAATTCAGCGTCACGCCGAAAAATACCTACCCCCTGGCCGAGTTCCTCTACCGCGTGGGCGCGATCAAAAACAAACCGGATTCGTGGAAGGACTACTTCTTCCAGGACGCCAAACCGCTGCAAGGGAGCTGACCGACATGAACGCCCCTTTGCAAGGCCACACGGTCAGCAAACCGAACGCCTGCGCCCAAGCGCTGCTGTCGGTCGATAACGTCAGCCTGGAATACCGCACGCCCCAGCGGGTGGTGCGTGCCACGCACCAGGTCAGCTTCGAGGTCGACCCTGCGGATCGCTTTGTGCTTCTTGGGCCGTCCGGGTGCGGCAAGTCGACATTGCTCAAGGCTGCCGCGGGATTCATCCAGCCAGTCGAAGGCGAGATCCGTCTGCAAGGCCAGCGCGTCCATGCGCCAGGGCCTGACCGGATCGTGGTGTTCCAGGAATTCGATCAACTACCACCGTGGAAAACCGTCAAGCAGAACGTGATGTTCCCGCTGCTGGCTTCTAAAACCCTCAAGCGCAATGAGGCCGAAGAACGGGCGTTGCACTACCTGGACAAGGTCGGTCTGGCGGCGTTTGCCGATGCCTATCCGCACACCCTGTCAGGCGGCATGAAGGCGCGGGTTGCCATCGCCCGGGCCTTGGCGATGCAGCCGAAAATCCTCTTGATGGACGAACCCTTCGCCGCGCTCGACGCCCTGACCCGACGCAAAATGCAGGAAGAATTGCTGCTGCTCTGGGAGGAGGTGCGCTTCACACTGCTGTTCGTCACGCACTCCATCGAGGAGGCGTTGGTGGTGGGCAATCGCATCCTGCTGCTGTCGCCGCATCCGGGGCGCGTGCGTGCCGAAGTCCACAGCCATCAGTACGACTTGCACAGCCTGGGCGGCGTGGCATTCCAGGAGTCGGCGCGGCGCATCCATCGCTTGTTATTCGATGAAGGCCAGTCGCCGGGAACCGAGCGCGAGCTGGATTTCGCCGACATCCGCATTGCTTATTGAGCCAGTTTGAGAGGAGGGCCCGATGAGCCATTTATCATCCCCGCGTGAAGAGTTCGAAACGGTTTTGCAGCCACTCACCAGCGTACCGCTGGAACGCGAACTGCCGCTTGGCCAACGCCTGTGGCAACAGGGTTGGCTGCGCAAAAGCCTGATCCTGATTTTGCTCGCCGTACTCTGGGAAGCCGTTGCCCGTTATCAGAACAACGATCTGCTGCTGCCAAGTTTTGTGCAGACCACGCATGCGCTGTACGACGGCCTGCTCAGCGGCGAATTGCTGGGTAAAGTGTGGATTTCCCTGGTGGTGCTGCTCAAGGGCTACCTGATCGGCATCGTCCTGGCCTTCGCCCTGACCACCTTGGCGGTGTCGACGCAATTGGGCCGCGACCTGCTCAGCACCCTGACCTCGATGTTCAACCCGTTGCCGGCGATTGCCCTGCTGCCGTTGGCGTTGCTGTGGTTCGGACTGGGGCAGAACAGCCTGATCTCCGTACTGGTGCATTCGGTGCTCTGGGCCCTGGCGCTCAATACCTACGCAGGCTTTCTCGGCGTCTCGGAAACCCTGCGCATGGCCGGGCGCAACTACGGCCTCAAGGGCCTGCGCCTGGTGCTGTTCATCCTGATCCCGGCGGCGCTGCCATCGATCCTCGCCGGCTTGAAAATCGGCTGGGCCTTTGCCTGGCGCACGTTGATCGCTGCCGAACTGGTGTTTGGCGCGACCAGTGGCAAGGGTGGGTTGGGTTGGTACATCTTCCAGAACCGTAATGAGCTGTACACGGACAAGGTGTTTGCCGGGTTGGCGGTGGTGATTCTGATTGGGTTGCTGGTTGAGAATCTGGTGTTTGATACGTTGGAGCGGGTGACGGTGAAGCGGTGGGGGATGCAGCGCTGATCCGTTGAGTCTGCCTGTCAATGATTTGCTAGCATTGCGCCTGAATCAATCCTGATAAGGCATACGTGCTCTCCATGCAACTACCAGATATGAACCTGTTGGTCGCCCTCGACGCCTTGCTCGACGAGGGCAGTGTGGTGGGCGCCGCGCGGCGAATGAATCTCAGCCCGGCGGCCATGAGCCGCACCCTGACGCGTATCCGCGAAGCCATCGGTGATCCGATCCTGGTGCGAGCCGGCCGTGGTCTGGTGCCGACGCCAAAGGCACTTGAATTACGCGAGCAGGTACGCGACGTAGTAGAGCAGGCCGCGCACTTGTTCCACTCGGCCAGGGTTGTGGACCTGGGCAGCCTGCGTCGGCGCTTCAGTATCCGGGCCAATGATTTTTTCATCGGTATCTATGGCGGCAAGCTGTTCGACACCATGGAGCGTCAGGCCCCGCACTGCGAATTACGTTTTGCGCCAGAGGGCGATGGCGATGATGAGGCCTTGCGTGAGGGTCGCATCGATCTGAGCGTCAGCAACAACCGGCCGCTGATGCCTGAAGTGAAGGTGCAGAATCTGTTTTCCACACAGTTTGTCGGCCTGGTGCGCGAGGATCACCCCTTGCTCGATCAAGAAATCACCGCAGAGCGTTTTGCTGGCTATTCCCATATCAGCATGTCCCGTCGCGGGATCGCTCGCGGGCCGATCGATGCGGCGCTCAACGCCCTGGGCCTGGAGCGGCGAGTGGCGGTGATTGCGCCAAGTTTCCACGCGGCGATGTTTGCCTTGCCCGATTCCGACCTGATTCTGCCGGTGCCCAGGGAGACGCTGTTGAGCGTGCGTCGACTGGGGCTGAAATTACGCTCGTTCACCTTGCCCATTCCATTGCCGACCATCGTGCTTAACCAGGCCTGGCACCCGCGCTTCGACAATGACCCCGCTCACCGCTGGCTGCGTGAAACGCTGAAAGCTTGCTGTGACGAGACGTGGTTGGCAGCGCAACCGGTGGTGAGTTGAACGAATGAACCTGTGGGAGCGAGCCTGCTCGCGATAGCGGGGTGTCAGTCAACGGTGATGGTGAATGTTACAACCCTTTCGCGAGCAGGCTCGCTCCCACAGGTTCTGCAGCATTGCGTGTAACGCACTTATAACCTGTCGATAAGTCAGTTTTCGTCAGGTCACACGCTTCATAGAATGTTTCGGACTTCAAATCCCGGAGCTCGCAACAATGACTTCCCTCACGGTCACGGCAACTCTCGCCGCGACCATCCCGACGGCCGCCACACCACCGGTTTTCGGCCCGCGGATCATCATCGGCCTGGTTGGCGTGTTGCTGGCAGTGCTGGTGTCGGGCCTGAACGAGATGGTGACCAAGGTTGCCCTGGCCGATATCCGTGGCGGGTTGGCCATCGGTTACGACGAAGGCACCTGGCTGGTCGCTTGCTATGCCGCGACCTCGGTGGCTGCCATGGCGTTTGCGCCTTGGTGTGCCGTCACGTTCTCGCTGCGGCGCTTCACCCTTTACGCCATCAGTGCCTTCACGCTGTTGGGGGTTTTGTGCCCGCTGGCGCCGAACTACGAAAGCCTGCTGGTCCTGCGCACGTTGCAGGGGCTGGCCGGTGGCGCGCTGCCGCCGATGCTGATGACCGTTGCCCTGCGTTTTCTGCCAGCCAACGTAAAGCTCTACGGATTGGCTGGTTATGCCCTGACGGCCACTTTCGGCCCGGGCCTGGGCACGCCACTGGCAGGCCTCTGGACCGAGTATGTGGGCTGGCAGTGGACCTTCTGGCAAGTGGTCGTACCCTGCTTGATTGCCCTGGTCGCGGTTGCCTACGGCATACCCCAGGACCCGCTGCGGCTGGAGCGTTTCAAACAGTTCAACTGGCGTGGTTTGCTGTTGGGTTTTCCGGCGATCTGCATGCTGGTGATTGGCATCTTGCAGGGCAATCGGCTGGATTGGTTCGAGTCGAGCCTGATTGTTGGATTGCTGGTGGGCGGTACGCTGTTGCTGGTGCTGTTTTTGATCAACGAGTGGTCGCAGCCGATTCCGTTTTTCAAGATGCAGATGCTCGGCATCCGCAATCTGTCGTTCGCGCTGGTCACCCTGGCCGGCGTGCTGGTGGTGTTGCTGGCGGTGGTAGTAATTCCTTCCAGCTATCTGGCGCAGGTTCAGGGGTATCGCCCGGTACAAACTGCACCCATCACCCTGCTGGCGGCGCTCCCGCAATTGATAGCGCTGCCGTTGGTGGCAGCGCTGTGCAACCTGCGCTGGGTCGATTGCCGCTGGGTATTGGGGATCGGCCTGAGCATGCTGGTGTTGTCCTGCATCGGCGGTTCGCAGTTGACCTCGGCGTGGATTCGCGACGAGTTCTATGTCCTGCAACTGCTGCAGATCTTCGGTCAACCCATGGCGGTCCTGCCGCTGCTGATGCTCTCGACTGGCAGCATCAACCCCATGGACGGGCCGTTTGCGTCGTCCTGGTTCAACACCGTGAAAGGCCTGGCAGCAGTGGTCGCCACCGGCGTGCTGGAAACCCTGACCACGCAGCGCCTGCATTTTCACTCGACCATGCTGGTGGACCGTCTCGGAAACTCTCCCCTGGTCGACAGCGACGCCCCGGGCCTTGCCCACCGGCTGCATGAGCAGGCCGTGGTGCTGGCCGCCTCAGACCTTTACCTGTGCATGGCCGGCGTCGCATTGGCGCTGATCCTGCTGATTTTCTGGCTGCCGACGCGGATCTATCCGCCCCGTGCGCCGACTTGAACGCATCACTGAAACAGAAGGTTTTCATGACGACTCAATCCAAGCAAAAAGTAGCTGTTGGCGTCGCCGTCGTGATCGCGACGGGCGTACTGATTTATCTGCTGGCGCCCGGCCTGTTTGGCCAGCGCACAGAGCAGAGCACCAATGATGCCTATGTCTCGGCTGACTACACACTGGTGGTGCCGCGCGTTGCCGGGTTCATCAAGCAAGTGCTGGTGGAAGACAACCAGCAGGTCAAGGCCGGGCAACTGCTGGCGCTGATCGATGATCGCGACCTGCGCGCCGCCGCCGAAGCGGCCGCCGCCGAAGCCGTGGTGGCTCAGGCGCAACTGCAAAATGCCCGGGCGACGCTTGAGCGTCAGGCCTCGGTGATCGCCCAGGCACAGGCACAGGTAGTGTCCGCCAAGGCTGAAATAGCCTTCGCTCAACATGAACTGAACCGATACGACCACCTGGCCGGGGTCGGTGCCGGCACGGTGCAGAATGCTCAGCAAGCGCGCACGCGCATCGATCAGGCTACTGCCAGGTTGGCCAATGTCACGGCGGTGCTGGCGGCGGAGCGCAAGCAGGTGGATATCCTTACGGCCCAGCGTGACGGAGCAGAAGGTGGGTTGAAACGGGCGCAGGCAAAGCTGGAAATCGCCAGTTACGAACTGTCTTACACACGTATTACCGCGCCGCAGGATGGCATGGTCGGTGAGCGCGCGTTGCGTGTCGGGGCCTATGTCACGCCGGGCAGCAAACTGCTCGCCGTGGTACCGCTGGCGCAAGCCTATGTGGTGGCCAACTTCCAGGAAACCCAACTGACGAATGTGCAACCAGGGCAGGGCGTGCAGGTGCGTGTCGACACCTTTGGCGGCGCAGCGCTGAACGGCCGGGTCGAGAGCATCGCACCGGCCACCGGCGTGACCTTTGCGTCAATCAAGCCGGATAACGCGACGGGCAACTTCACCAAGGTGGTGCAGCGGATTCCGGTGAAGATCGTGCTGGAACCGGGTCAGCCGTTAGCCGAACGGTTGCGGGTGGGGATGTCGGTGGAGGCGAGTATCGATACGGCTGGTGCGAAGGCCAATGAGGTTGCGCAGCGATGAGTATCTTCGTTGATTGCGATCCCCTGTGGGAGCGAGCCTGCTCGCGAAGAGGCCATCCGTCTCGACTCACCCTTTGTGCCTTGCTCGTGATGAGCCTGTCAGCCTGCACCGTAGGCCCGGACTTCCAAAAACCTCAGGCACAGCAAGTCACCGAGTGGGCGAAACCATCCAAGGCCGCCGCCAGCCAGGCCAGTGAGGAGACGATGAACGAACGCTGGTGGCAAGTGTTCAACGATCCGCAACTCTCGGCCCTCACTCAACGTGCCCTGAGCGACAACCTTGACCTGAAACTCGCCAGCAGCCGCTTGCAACAAAGCCGTGCTTTACGCCAGGTGATCACCGCCGACCGCTATCCGAATACCGCCGCCACGGGTAGTTACGCCCGTAAACGCAACAGCGGCGAAGGCCTGAGCGATCCATCGGGGCACAACGGCAATTCTGCATTCAGTCTCTGGGATGCCGGCTTCTCCGCCTCTTGGGAGCTGGATTTCTGGGGTCGCGTGCGCCGCGAAACCGAGGCCGCCAATGCCACCGTGGAAGTCGCCGAAAACGACCGTCGCGGTGTGCTGTTGTCGGTGCTGGCGGAAACCGCTCAGGACTACATTCAACTGCGCGGAGTGCAGAACACCCGTGCCGTTACCGAACAGAACCTCGAGGTCGCTCGGCACAGCCTGAAACTTTCGCAGCTGCGCCTGGCTGATGGTGTCGCAACGGACCTTGATGTCGCCGAAGCCGCCGCCCAGGTCGCGGCCATCGAGTCGCGCCTGCCAGCACTGGAGCAGCGCCAGGCCCAACTGATCAACGCCTTGAGCCTGTTGATGGGGGAACCTCCCCAGGCGCTGGCGGCCGAGTTATCCACTGACGCGCCGGTGCCGCAAACGCCGCGCCAGGTTGCCATCGGCCTGCCTTCGCAACTGGCCGAGCGCCGCCCGGACATTCGCCAGGCCGAAGCCCACCTGCATGCCGCGACCGCGAGCATCGGCGTGGCCAAGGGGGATTTTTATCCACGGATTACCCTGTCAGGCAGCGTCGGTTCGCAAGCCATGCAACTGAGCGATTTCGGTTCCTGGGGTTCACGCACGTTCGGCATCGGCCCGCAATTCAGCCTGCCGCTGTTCGACGGCGGCCGCCTGCGCGGCGTGCTGAACCTGCGCGAAGCCCAGCAACAGGAAGCGGCCATCGCCTATCAGCAAACCGTCTTGCGCGCCTGGCATGAAATCGACGACCAATTGAGCGCTTACAACGCCAGCCAACTGCGCCGCGACAGCCTCGCCGAAGCGGTACGCCAGAACCGTATCGCCCTGCAAACCGCGCAACAGCAATATGTCGAGGGCGTGGTGGACTTCGTCAACGTCCTTACCGTGCAAGGCGCATTGCTGGCGACCCAGGAGCAATGGGTGGAGAGTTCCACCGGCGTGTCGCTGGCAGCAGTCGGGTTGTACAAGGCACTGGGTGGCGGATGGGAGTCGGTTTATCCGCTGGCGGCGCAACGCTGACTCAAGGTTTAGCCGACAGATCCGCCATGCCCTTGAGCAATTCGATCGGCAACGGGAAGACAATGGTCGAACTCTTGTCTCCGGCGATCGAGCTCAGTGTCTGCATATAACGCAGCTGCATGGCGCCGGGTTGGCGGCCGAGCATTTCGGCGGCTTGCATGAGTTTTTCCGACGCCTGCAATTCGCCTTCCGCGTGGATCACCTTGGCCCGGCGTTCGCGTTCCGCTTCTGCTTGTCTGGCGATGGCGCGGATCATCGATTCGTTGAGGTCCACGTGTTTGATTTCGACATTGGCAACCTTGATGCCCCAGGCGTCGGTCTGGGCGTCGAGTACTTGCTGGATGTCGATGTTCAGCCGTTCTCGCTCAGCCAACAGTTCATCAAGTTCGTGTTTACCGAGCACCGCACGCAAGGTGGTTTGCGCCAGCTGGCTGGTGGCCATGAGAAAATCTTCGACCTGAATGATTGCCTTCTGTGGATCAAGTACTCGGAAGTACAGGACTGCATTGACTTTGACCGAGACGTTATCGCGGGTGATCACATCTTGCGGCGGGACGTCGAGGACGATGGTGCGCAAGTCGACCCGGACCATTTGCTGGATCACCGGAATCAGCAGGATCAGGCCGGGGCCCTTGACCTGCCAGAAGCGTCCGAGCTGGAACACCACCCCACGCTCGTACTCGCGCAGGATGCGGAACGTCGCCCCCGCCAGTGCGATCAGCAGTAGCAGCAGCGCGACAAAACCGATTTGCAGACCCATGGCTAACCTCCAACCGTTACCGCGTCAGCCGCGGCCACTTCCAGCAACAATCCCTTGCGTGCCACCACCCGGACCTTTTGCCCGACCTGCAATGGCTGGGCGCTCGATACCTGCCAGCGTTCGCCCTGTAGATGCACCCAGCCCAGACACGCATCGCCGGCCTGCAAAGACAGCACCGGGGTCACGCTGCCCAACAGGCCGGCGTCACCGCTGACGGTGTGGCGCGGTCGGGTCTTGAGGGCGCGGATCAACAGGAATATCAAGAGCAGCGCGCTGAGCAGTCCCAGGCCGATCATCAACGGCACGGGCAGTTCGGCATTGGTCAGGATCACTGCGCCGATCACGAACATCACGATTCCGCCCAGACCGATCACGCCATAGTTGGGCAGCGCCGCCTCGGCGATTAAAAAAGCGATACCGAAAGTGATCAGCCAGATCCCCGCGGGATTGGAACCGGGCAGTTCGGCGGTGTCCGCAGCGATGGCGACTCCGCTCAATGCCAACAGCAACGCAAGCGCACAACAACGAGTGTTCACGTGACCCTCCAGGAGAGTCGCAGGTGGTTCTGTATACAGTCTAGTTGAGGCGCTGGTTGTATGAATTTTGCTCAGTTGTCGACCTGTCCGATGGGCGGAATTCCCGCTGGTTTGCCCCAGCGGGCCTAGACTTTTACTACGTACAAAAGTGTTAACCATCGTCCGCCAGGCGTTTCTGCGGACACCGAGGTGCATCATGCGTATGGCAAGAACCGTGCAGAAAAGCCTGGAGCAGGCTCAATGCGAATATGACATCGTCACCCATCCCCATTCGGCCAGCAGCCTCGAAACCGCACGGGTGGCGGGTATACCTGCAGAACGGGTGGCCAAGTCGGTCATTCTTGACGACCACCACGGGCATTACCTGATGGCCGTGCTTCCCGCCAGCCGTCACCTGGACTTGAGCAAAGTGCGCAGCACCGGTGAATGGCAGGTTTCCCGCGAGAGCAACCTTCCGCATCTGTTTGAAGACTGCGAACGCGGGGCCGTGCCGGCCCTGGGCGAAGCCTATGGACTTGACGTTGTCATCGACCCGCTGCTGACTCGACAGAAAGACATCTATCTGGAAGCCGGCAATCACATCAACCTGCTGCACATGGACATGCCGCAATTCCTGAAAATGGTGCCCCATGCAGAGGTGCGGGAGTTGAGTCATTGAGGATCGTTTCGTCAATGCTGTCGTCTTCACGAGCGGGCTCGCTCCCACAAGGTGAACGCCTTCCCTGTGGGAGCGAGCCTGCTCGCGATTGACCGCGCAGCGGTCCCTTTATCAGTTTTACTGGAGCCCGACATGGAAAACCCAACCCACAATCTTCCCTCCCTGTTCAAGCAACTCGGCCTGCCTGACGACGCCGAGAGCATCGACAAATTCATCACCACCCACTCACCGCTCAAACCGGACCTGCACCTGGCGGATGCTTTTTTCTGGAACCCGAGCCAGGCGGATCTGTTGCGCAATGAAATTCTGGAAGACGCCGATTGGGCCGAGGTGGTGGATCAGCTGGATGTGATGTTGAGGAAGGGGAGGGGAATGTAAAAAGCCGAAGATTTGTTTCAAAACTTGACTGAAAATCCCTTCCAATGCCATATTGATAGTTAGCAAACTAACAGTGTGTTTTCCCTCGTGCCGAATAACCTCGACGCTCTGCAAATGAACATCAGCAGCACCATGGTGGTGGCCGCCCGGCACTGGCGCAAAATCTGCCAGTCCACCCTGGCCAACTATGGAATTTCCGAAGCTTGTGCCGTCCCGTTACTGATGATCGGGCGTCTAGGCGAGGGCGTGCGGCAGGTGACGGTGGCGCAGGCGGCGGGGATGGAAAGCCCGTCCCTGGTACGTTTGCTCGATCAGTTGTGCCATGGCGGTTACGTCTGCCGCACCGCAGACGCCCAGGACAGGCGCGCCAAATGCCTGAGCCTGACCGCTACCGGTCGGACCCTGGTGCAAGCCGTCGAGGTTGAGTTGGTGCGTTTGCGTCATGAAGTCCTCGAAGGCATCGATCCGGCAGATCTTGAAGCGACGCTGCGCGTATTGAAGGCCTTCGAGTCGGCCAGTCATTTGCCGGTAACCAGCCCTTGAACGGTTTCTTTTCCGGTATGCCCCCGGCCCGGGACTGGTTCTACGGAGTACGCACCTTCGCGGCCTCGATGATCGCGCTGTATATCGCCTTGCTCATGCAAATGCCGCGTCCTTATTGGGCGATGGCCACGGTGTATATCGTTTCCAGCCCGTTTGTCGGCCCCACCAGTTCCAAGGCGTTGTACCGCGCAGTCGGCACTTTTCTGGGCGCCGCTGCGGCGGTCCTGTTCGTGCCGATGTTCGTGCAGAGTCCTTATGTGCTGGTGCTGGTCATCGCACTGTGGACCGGGATTTTGTTGTTCCTGTCCATGCATTTGCGCACCGCGAACAATTACGCCCTGATGCTGGCCGGCTACACCTTGCCTTTGATCGCCCTGCCGGTAGTGAATAACCCGTTGGCAGTGTGGGACGTGGCCGAAGCGCGCACAGAAGAAATTTTCCTCGGCATCGCCGTCGCTGCGGTGGTCGGTGCGATGTTCTGGCCGCGACGGCTGGCGCCGGTGTTCAACGATTCGGTGAGCAAGTGGTTTGCCGACGCGTCGAATTACAGCACGCGCTTTCTCGCCCGCAACGTGCAGCCCGAGGAGGTCAGCGCCTTGCGCGCCTCAATGGTCGCCACGTTCAATACCCTGGAACTGATGATCGGTCAGTTGCCCCACGAAGGCGCGCGTCCGCAAACAGTGCGCAACACCAAGGAGTTGCGCGGACGGATGATTCACCTGTTGCCAGTGATCGATGCCCTCGACGATGCGCTCTACGCGCTGGAAAGGCGCACCCCTGAGCTGGTGGACAAGTTCGCGCCATTGCTGGCCGCTGCCACTGAATGGCTCGATCACAAGAATGCTGATCCCGAGCGTTGGCAAGCGCTCAAAGACCAACTCGAAGCGCTGCAGCCCAGCACCGCAGTGCTGGATGATCGCAAGCAACTGCTGTTCTCCAACGCCATTTATCGCCTCGGCGAGTGGGTCGATTTGTGGCAGGACTGTCGCAGCCTGCAACACGCGATCCAGTGCGAAAGCCAGGACAGTTGGCGTGCGGTCTATCGGCATTGGCGCCTGGGGCGCCTGACCCCCTTTCTGGATCGTGGGCTGATGCTCTATTCCGCCGCTTCCACCGTCGCGGCGATCATTGTCGCCTCGGTGCTGTGGATTCTGCTGGGCTGGACCGATGGCGGCAGTGCAGTGATCCTGGCGGCCGTGGCGTGCAGCTTCTTTGCCTCGATGGATGACCCGGCACCGCAGATCTACCGATTCTTTTTCTGGACGGCGATGTCGGTGGTATTCGCCAGCCTTTACCTGTTTCTCGTCCTGCCCAATCTGCATGATTTCCCGATGCTGGTGCTGGCCTTCGCCGTACCGTTCATCTGCATCGGCACACTGACGGTCAAGCCGCAGTTTTACCTGGGCATGTTGCTGACGCTGGTCAATACCTCGTCGTTCATCAGTATTCAGGGCGCCTACGACGCGGACTTCCTCAGTTTCGCCAACTCCAACCTGGCTGGACCGGTGGGCTTGCTGTTCGCGTTCGTCTGGACCCTGATCGCCCGGCCGTTCGGTGCGGAGCTTGCGGCCAAACGCCTGACCCGTTTCGCCTGGCGCGACATTGTCAGCCTCACCGAGCCGGCCACGCTGGCCGACCATCGACGCCTGGGCGTGCAGGTCCTGGATCGACTGATGCAGCATTTGCCGCGGCTGGCCGTGACCGGCCAGGACACCGGCATCGCCTTGCGTGAAGTTCGTGTGGCGCTGAACCTGCTTGACCTGCTGGCTTATACGCCGCGGGTTCACGGCGTTCCGCAGGCATTGCTGCGTCAGGTAGTGGCCGAGGTCGGCGAATACTTCAAGGCCTGCCTCAAGGCCGGCGAACGCCTGCCGGCGCCGAGTCCGTTGCTGATGACCCTCGACCGCACGCGCCGAGCGTTGGGCGGCGCGGGTGATGAAGAAACCCGCTTGCACCTGCTGCACGCCTTGAGCGGCTTGCGCCTGGCGTTGTTGCCCGGCGTCGAATTCGTCGGATCTGCCGAGCCCGAAGAACCGCTTCCCCATGGCATCGATGGAGCGCCTTTATGATCGGTGATCTGGATATCAGCGGGGTGTTTTTGCCTACGCTGCTGGTGCTGATGGGCATTACCTATGTGTTGTACCTGTTGGTGCACGGGGTGCTGACGCGCCTGCACTTTTACCGTCTGGTCTGGCACCGGGCATTGTTTAACGTGGCTCTCTACGCCTTGCTGCTTGGCGCCGTGGATTCACTCAGTCGATACCTGATGACATGAAAAAGCCGTTTCTAACCCTTGGTCGCGTGGTCCTGACCCTGTTGATCGTAACTTTCGCCGTGGTCGTGGTCTGGCGCATGGTGATGTACTACATGTTCGCGCCCTGGACCCGTGACGGGCACATCCGGGCCGACATCGTGCAGATCGCGCCGGACGTATCCGGGCTGATCCAGCAAGTGCAAGTGCGCGACAACCAGTTGGTAAAGCGCGGCCAAGTACTGTTCAGCATCGACCAGGACCGTTTCAAACTGGCCTTGCGCCAGGCGAAAGCGGCGGTCGCAGACCGCGAGGAAACCTTGGCCCAGGCCCAGCGTGAAGCCAAGCGTAACAAGGGTCTTGGCAATCTGGTGCCGGGCGAACAGCTGGAAGAAAGCCAGTCCCGGGTGGCCCGCGCACAAGTGGCGTTGATGGAAGCCCAGGTGGCGGTAGACAGCGCGCAACTGAACCTCGATCGCTCGGTTGTCCGCAGCCCGGTGGACGGCTACGTCAACGACCGCGCGCCGCGAACCCAGGAGTTCGTCAGTGCCGGGCGGCCAGTGTTGTCTGTCGTAGACAGCAATTCTTTCCATATCGACGGCTATTTCGAAGAAACCAAACTCAACGGCATCCACATCGGCCAAAGCGTCGACATCCGGGTCATTGGCGACAATGCGCGCCTGCGCGGCCATGTGGAAAGCATCGTGGCCGGTATCGAAGACCGCGACCGCACCAGTGGCAACAACTTGCTGCCCAACGTCAATCCGGCCTTCAGCTGGGTGCGGTTGGCCCAGCGGATTCCCGTGCGTATCGCGTTCGATGAGGTCCCTGAGGATTTCCGCATGATCGCCGGGCGCACCGCCACGGTATCGATCATCGACGACCAGAACCGGGAGCCCGTGCAATGAGCAAGGCCTCGGGTTTGGCGATCGCCGGATTAGGCTTGCTGCTGTCGGCGTGTCAGATGGTCGGTCCGGATTATCACCTGCCGGACGAAGCCGCGATCCACCGTGAAGACCTGCAGGGCGAACTGGCGGTGGACGGCAAGCCGGTGGTTTCGGCACCGGTGCCTGCCGATTGGTGGCGCTTGTATCAGGACCCGCGGCTCGACCAACTGGTGCAGCAGGCCATGGCGTCCAACACTGATTTGCGTGTAGCGGCCGCCAGCCTGCTGCGCGCTCGCGCTCAGGTGGACGAGGCCGAGGCGGCGGGCGGCTGGAGCGGTGGGGTGAAGATGGGCGCCCAGCGCTTGCAGGAATCCGGTGAAGCGTTCTTGCTGCCGGAAAAGGTGCCGGTGGCCAACATCGGCGATATCGGCATCAGCGCGTCCTACCAATTTGACCTGTTCGGCACCTTGCAGCGCGGCATCGAAGCGGCCAAGGCCAATGCCGATGCGACCCAGGCTGCCGCCGATACGGCGCGCATCACTCTGGTGGCCGATGTGGTCCGGGCTTACACCCAGGTGTGCGCAGCCAACGAGGAACGGGAAATCGCCCAGCATTCCCTCGACCTGCAAGCCCAGAGCACCACGCTGATCCAGCGTTTGCGCGATGCCGGGCGTGGCGACGAAACCCAGGTCACCCGTTCGCAAACCCAATTCAAATCCTTGCGCGCCGACATGCCGCGCTATGAGGCGGCACGTCAGGCCGGGCTTTTCCGCTTGTCGATGCTGCTGGCCAAGCCTGTGGATCAACTACCGGCCGGCACCGCCAGCTGCGACGAACTGCCAAAAATCACGCAATTGGTACCGGTGGGCGACGGTGCATCGCTGCTTAAGCGCCGCCCCGACATCCGCCAGGCCGAACGTCGACTGGCGGCCGCGACCGCGGGTATCGGCATTGCTACCGGTGAGCTTTACCCGGACATTCGCATCGGCGCGACCATCGGCACGGTCGGTCTCCTGGAAAACCTCGGCGAACCCTCTGCCAACCGTTGGGGCTTTGGCCCATCGCTGACCTGGAATGTGCCGACCAACGGCGCCAGGGCACGAATTCGCGAAGCTGAAGCGGTGACCCAGGCGACGCTGGCGCATTTCGATGGAGTGGTACTCAACGCTATTCGTGAAACCCAGACCGGCCTGGCCCAGTACTCCGCCTTGCTGCAACGCCGTGAGGCGCTGGCGGACGCCGAGCAGTCGGCGAAGCTGGCCGCCGACCAGACCCATCGTTTCTTCCAGGCCGGTCGTGCATCGTTCCTGGCGGACTTGCAGGCGACCCGCACCTACATCGACGTCACCGCGCAACTGGCCGCTGCCAACACCCAGGTTGCCATCAGCCAGATCGATTTGTTCCTCGCCTTGGGCGGTGGTTGGGAAAGCGGACGAACGCAAGCATCGAACTCCGGCAAACCCTGAGGCCGTTGCTATGCTTTGAAGTGTTGAAAGGGCGTTCGTGCAAAAGCGCCCTGGATTCGTACAAGGCATGCGCAGGTCATGGGGAAACCAATAATGAAAAACCCTTATGCTCTCGGCTTCTGGTGCGCCGTTGTGGCGCTGGTGCTGCTCACAGGCACCTATTTCTACGGCATCATGCTGGCTAACCAGATCGACAAAGCGCTGACGTTCCTCGACAGCGCCGCCCTCTTGATTGCCGTGATGTCCATTGCGGTGGTGGCCTGGGCGTCGGTCCAAGGGCAACGAATCAAAAAAAGACAGCTTGAACAAGGCAAGACCCTGGTGATGATCTGGAACACCAAGGTGGCGCTACGGCGTGTCGAATCGGTCTTCGACCGGTATTTCTGGGGCAGCTACTGGCAGCCGGGCAGGACCTTCCAGGAAGTCATGGGCGAGCTCACGGGCACACCCCTGGAAAAAAGCCTCGAAACCTTGAAAAAACAATGCCTTGAGTTGGACAAACAAGTGGCCGACGACGGTCGGCACTGGCTCAACAATGCTCGCGAGCTGGCTGACGTCGCCACCGCCATGGCCCGGGAGCGCTATCAGCTCGACTACTGCGACCCGCGCAGTGAAGTGACGGGCGGGGCGGTGATCAACCGGGATTTCGAAGTGTTGATCTACACCTGGACGGCGCGGCTGAAAACCTTTGATCACCAGCTCGATGAGATTGAAGTGCAGTATTCCTGATTGCTAAAAGATGCAGCCTGCGGCAGCTCCTACAGGAGATTCGTATCACCCTGTCGGAGCTGCCGCAGGCTGCGATCTTTTTTCAGGCGACACTTTTTCACCGTTAACCATTGGGCTGCCTTGCACGCCTGATGCTAACCTGCACCCCACTTTCAGCGCAGTCGTGACCGCAACCCCTCATGGGTTCAGGGAAGACGACCACACCTCAACAACGGACATTGAACGGGTCATTCATGAATAAATCAGCAGGCGTGCTCCTGGGAATCGTTGTCGCCATTGGTGCAATCAGCGCCGGCGGAGCCTGGTTCACCGGCACCAAAATCGAAGGTGTGCTCAACAGCTCCCTGGCGGATGCCAACAAGCAATTGCAGGCTGCAATGGTCGGTTACAAAGGCACGGCCTCGCTGGAACTGGTGTCCTTGGAACGTCATGTATTCAGTAGCACTGCGCATTACCGCCTCAAGGGTGAAGGCGAAATGTTCGGCGAGGTACCGGTCGAATTGCTGTTTACCGACCACATCGAGCACGGCCCGCTTCCGTTCTCGCGCCTGGTATCGCTGAAATGGTTGCCGGTCATGGCCACCAGTCACTATGAACTGGAAAAGACCCCGCTCACGGAAAAATGGTTCGCCGCCACCAAGGACGCGTCGCCGCTCAAGGGCGTGGTCAACATCGGCTACGACAATTCCACCAACGGCACGCTTGAATTGCTGCCGCTGGAAACTGCACTGGATGACAAGTCCAGCCTGAAATTTTCCGGTCTGAAGGTTGATGTCGCGGCCAGCGCCCAGGCGCAGAAGGTCAAGGCCGATGGCTACATGGACAGCCTCAAGCTGACCACTGTTTCCGAAGACCAGGCACCCGTGCTGGTCGAGTTGAGTGGTCTTACCCTGGCCAGCAACCTGACCAAAAGCACCTACGGTTATTACACCGGCGATAACACCGTCGAATTGAGCAACAGTAAAACCACCTTTGGCCCCAAGCAGTCGGTGCTGGGCTTGAAGAGTTTCGAAATGAAGAACCACACCGAGGAGTCAGGCACCAACGCTTCCGGGCATGCCGACTACAAGATCGGTGAAGTGTCCCTGAACGGCAAGGCTGTGGGTTCTGCCCAGCTTGCCATGAGCCTGAAGAACCTCGACATCCCGGCGACGTTGTCGCTGATGCAGATCTACCAGACTAAATTGCAGCCTTATGAGCAGGCCGCCGCCGAGGCTGCCGAGGCCGGTCAACCGGTCCCCGAGCTGAACTTGACCCCTGCAGAAGAAGCGCAGCTTAAAACCGGCCTGGAAAAATTGCTGGCGGCCGGCCCGCAGGTGGCTCTGGAGAACCTGTCGTTCAACACCGCCAATGGTGAAAGCCGCGCCAACCTGGTGCTTAACCTGACCAAGCCGCAATCGATCGACCTGCCGGCTGACCAGTTGATCCGCCAGATGATCGCGTTACTGGACGTCAACCTGAAAGTGTCGAAGCCGATGCTCGTCGACATACTCAGCGTGCAGTCGCAAATCGACGGCCAGACCGACGCCAAGCTCATCGCCGACCAGGCGACTGCCACCACCGATATGTTCAGCAGCATGGCGGTCGGCTCGCAGTTGGCGAAACTGGATGGCAGCAACGTCGTCACCCAACTGCACTTCGCCAATAACCAGGTGGAATTCAACGGCCAGAAAATGACCGTCGAGGAGTTTGTCGGTTTCCTTATGAGCAAGTTCAGCGCTCCTGCCGTCGTCCAGGAGCCGTAACCCCCAGCAGGCTGGCTGGCGAACTTCGGTGTCCGGTTTGCCTGTAGGAGCCAGGCTTGCCGGCGAAGAACGATAACGCGGTGTAAAAGGTACACCGCAGCGTCCCTTTCAACCGCGGATCAGCCGCCATGCCTCATCCACAGACAACGGCTGCTTCATCCGTTCGGCAAGCATCGCCATCGTGCGCTCTTCATCACAGGCGACCGCCGCCGTCACCACGCCATTTTTGCCAAACAGCCCGATAAAAGGCGGGTTGCCAGGATCACCCTTGAACTCGACTTCGTCCCAGGCTTGCGCGCAACCAAGGTAGTCGTAGTTTTTGCCAAAGTGCCAAGTCCAGAAGTACGGCACGTCGAGGTAATGTTCATCGCCACCGAGCATGTTCGCCGCCGCGATCCGCGCCTGTTGTTGCGCCAGGCGCCAATGTTCGATGCGCTGGGGCTGGCCGTTAAGTGTGAACGTCGCGATATCGCCAGCCGCCCAGAGCCCATCGGCTACGCGCATCCCGCCGTCGACCAGCAGCGACTGGTCATTTTCCTTCGGCAGATCGGTAAAAGGCGCAGTGGCGGGGGTGACGCCAATCCCGACCAGCACCAGGTCCGCTGGCAGACGCTGGCCATTATCCAGTTGCACCGCTTCGACTCGCGTCGCTCCTTCAATCTGCGCTGCCTGCCCCTCGGTTCGGTACACCACGCCGTTGGCCTGATGCAGCGCCAGAATCGCCTTGCCGACGCTGTCACCGAACTGTTTGGCGAAAGGCACCGGATGGCGGGCCAGCACCGTGACCTCCAGGCCGTATTGGCGCAGGGAGGAAGCGGATTCCATGGCGATGAAACTGTCGCCGATGATCACCGCCCGCTGACCGGCCTTGGCGCTGTGCAGAATCTGTTGCGCATCCGCCTTGGAGCGCAAGACGAACACTTGCGGCAGGTCCGCGCCGGGCAATTGCGGTCGAACGGGGATACCGCCTGTCGCCAGCAAGGCGGCGTCGTACTTCAGCGATTGGCCGTTGACCAGTTGTAGCGTTTTGTTGGCGGCATCCAGGCTCGCCACTTCAGCGTTCATTCGCTCGATTCTTTGCTCCCGGTAGAAGTCTTCGTCGCGCAGGGGCGGGATTTCTTCCAGTGGTGTCTGTCCGGCAATCACGAATTTGCTCAGTACCGTGCGGTCGTACCCGGCGTTGGCTTCGCGGTCGATCAGTAGCACCCGACCGCCAAAGCCTTTTTCGCGCAGGGCCGAAGCCGCCGCCGTGCCCGCGGCTCCCGCACCGACTATTACAAAAGTGCGCTCGTCATCGGCCGGTGGCGTGTGAGCGTCTTGCAGTGGCTGATCGTCGACCCAGATTTCGTCCCCGCGCACTTCAAGCGGGTAGCGCTTGAGGCTGTCCAGGGCTGGCGGTTCACACAATCCGCCGTCCTCGATCCGAAACTGTCCCTTGTGCCATGGGCACGTCAGCCGCCCATGGCAGAGCGCGCCTTCGACTAGAGGCGCTCCGGCATGCGGGCATTCGCCTTGATAGGCGCGCACGTGATCGCCGACTTTAAGCAGGAGGATCTTGCTGTCCTGGACGCTGACTTCCAGGCCACGGTCTTCGGGTATATCGGCGAGATGGGCAACGCGATGCAGGGTCATGATCGCTCTCCGGACAGGCGTTTAAATTAAGAGTCTGGCGCTTAACTCGAGGTTCATCCAATTGCCACTGCCACCGCGCAAACGGTCCAGTTATAGTTTGCTCGCCGACCTCGGCCCCACCCGCACCAGGTACTCCCGGTATGACCCGATTGACCTCTCTGACCCCTTGGCTAGCGGCTGTCACAGTCGCCCTTTGCGTGCAATTTCCGGCGCAGGCCCAGGAGCGTTTTACCCTGAACATCCCAGGCGTCTCGGATGATCGACTGTTCACGTCGGCTGCCGCCAGCGACGCCCCGGGTTGCAGCGGACACAACGTTTCGCCAGCGCTGAACTGGAACGCCGGCCCTGCAGGCACGCTCAGCTACGCCATCGTCATGCACGACCCGGATGGCCAGAAAGGCCAGGGCATCGATCATTGGGTGCATTACGGCATCAAGGCCGGCACTCACCAGATCCCGGCGGGCGTCGGCGCAAAATCCGCGCTCGAGGGCGTCGGCGGTACCAACAGCAAAGGCACTACGGGGTACGTCGGGCCTTGCCCACCGGTTGGCGACAGCGCACATCACTACATCATCCAGCTCTTTGCCCTGGACCTGGCCCCGGATGCCCTGCCAGCCGGCCTGACGCGCACCCAGCTGCTGGAAAAAATCAAAGGTCATGTGCTGAAAAACAGTAGTGTGGTGCGGCGCTACCACCGCTGAAGATTTTTTTAGCACGGGTTAACCCGAACCGTCCGGGCTGTCCGTCTCACGGGATGAATGGATCAATTTCCTCCTGAGGTCAGCCCCCATGTCTCTCCCTCTGCATGTTCTACGTCCGGTCGCCCAGGGTTTTACCGCCGGGCTGTTGCTGGCGATTGCCGGTTGCGGTGTTTCTTCGAAACCTGAGTCCGCAGCGGTACCGCCACCGGCTCAGGCGGAGCTGAAAACCGAAGCGGTGCAGCATGAAACTGTCATGGCTGATGCAGCGGTGGCCAAACGCAGCGTAGGCGCGGCGCCCATGACCCGTTTCGCGCCGATGCCGGGCGCAGAAACTTATCCACAGGGCTATCGCGATGAACAGCGAGAGCAATACCAGGCCTTGGCAGACAACCCGATCCACAGTGTCGCCGAAACACCGGTATCGACCTTCAGTGCCGACGTCGACACCGGCGCTTACGCCAACGTCCGCCGCTTGCTCAATCAGGGACGACTGCCACCGCAAGGGGCGGTGCGGCTGGAAGAGATGGTCAATTACTTTCCTTACGACTACGCCTTGCCCACCGACGGCTCGCCCTTCGGCGTGACCACGGAACTGGCAGCTTCACCCTGGAACCCGCATACGCGTTTGTTGCGCATCGGCATCAAGGCCTCGGACCGCACGGTCTCGGACCTGGCCCCGGCGAACCTGGTGTTCCTGGTGGACGTGTCCGGCTCGATGGATCGCCGCGAGGGCCTGCCGCTGGTCAAAAGCACCCTGAAATTGCTGGTCGATCAACTACGCGACCAGGATCGGGTGTCGTTGGTGGCCTACGCCGGGGAATCGCGCGTGGTGCTGGAGCCCACTTCCGGACGGGAAAAAACCAGGATCCGCACAGCCATCGACCAATTGACCGCAGGGGGTTCCACTGCCGGAGCCTCGGGTATCGAGCTGGCTTATCAACAGGCGCAACAGGCATTTATCCCCAAGGGCATCAACCGCGTTCTACTGGCCACCGACGGTGACTTCAACGTCGGCGTCAGCGACTTCGACAGCCTCAAGCAAATGGCTGTGGATAAACGCAAGACAGGCGTATCCCTGACCACCCTGGGTTTCGGTGTGGATAACTACAATGAACACCTGATGGAACAACTGGCCGATGCCGGCGACGGCAATTACGCCTACATCGACAACCTGCGTGAAGCGCGCAAGGTGCTGGTGGATCAACTCGGCTCGACCCTTGCCGTCGTGGCAAAAAACGTCAAGCTGCAAGTGGAGTTCAACCCCGCGCAAGTCAGCGAATATCGCCTGCTGGGTTATGAAAACCGTGGATTGAAACGTGAGGATTTCAGCAATGACAAGGTCGATGCCGGTGAAATCGGTGCAGGACACACGGTGACGGCGTTGTACGAAATTGTCCCCACGGGCGAGAAGGGCTGGTTGGAGCCGCTGCGCTACGCTCGAACGGCCGCCGCTGCTTCCGAAAAGAATGGCGAATTGGCGATGCTGCGTGTGCGTTATCAGTTACCGGAAGGCGGGAACAGTCGCTTGATCGAACGCCCGATCGCTAACGAACCGGCCGGCAAGCCCAGCGATGACTTGCGTTTTGCAGCGGCGGTGGCGGCGTTTTCCCAACAGCTCAAGGACGGACGCTACACCGGCGAGTTCAGCCTCAAGGACACCGAAGCGCTGGCCCGTGGCGCCCGGGGCGATGACCGCTTCGGCCTGCGCAGTGAGTTCGTACAATTAGTGGAACTGGCGCAGAGCTTGCGCACCACCACGGCGTCCAATCCAACTGCCACTGAACGACGGATTGAATAGTGAGCCGATTGAAGGGGTTCATCAGCCAGTTGTTTGCACCCGCAAGCAGCCTGGATGCCAGCAGTGACGAAGCGCTGCTGGCCCGTTATCGCGAGGGCGATGGAGCGGCGTTCGAGATTCTGTACGCGCGCCATCGCCAGGGCTTGTACCGGTTTCTGCTGGGGTTGAGCGGCAGGGCTGAACTCGCCGAGGAGGTCTATCAGGAAACCTGGTTGAGCCTGATCCGCAGCGGCAGCCAGCCACAAGGTCGGGCGACTTTTCGTACCTGGCTCTACCAGATTGCCCGCAACCGCTTGATCGATCACTGGCGCAAGCACGGCGTTCATCAACCGCTGCACGACAGCTACGACGAGCAGGCCCATGCGCTGGCCGATGAGACGGCTGATCCTGAGCAGTTGCTGAGCCTGAGCCGCGACAGCCAGCGCCTTGACGCCGCCCTGCAAGCCTTGCCCGCCGACCAGCGCGAAGTGTTCCTGCTGCGCGCCTACAGCGATCTCGATTTGCCACAGATCGCCACCCTCACCGAAACACCGCTGGAAACCGTCAAGAGCCGCTTGCGTTACGCCCAGCAAAAACTGCGTCGGCTGCTGGCCGAGGAGGTACTGACATGACTGACGCCAAGCACACCACGGATCACCAGGCGCTCGAACATTACCGCGAGCAGGCCACTGGCGAACCCCCGGCGCATCTCGACGCGTTGATCCTGGCCGCCGCGCGCAACGCCGTGCCCGCGCCAAAGCCAGGCCTGTGGCAGCGCTGGATTCGCGCCTGCCAGCAACCCCGTTGGCAAGTGGCATTCGCCAGCCTCGTCGGCATCGCGCTGATGCTCTCGCTGGTGCAGCGCACGCCTGAGCAAGTGCCTGGTTACGACTTCGCGCCTGCACCCAAAGCCTCGGCACCGGTTGCCAAACAGGAAAGCGAAGCAGCGCCGCCAGCTCTGGCCCGTTCCCTGAAGGCCCCGGTTGGTGCGCTCTCCGCACCTGCACCCGCCGCACCCATGGCGGAATCGGCAGCCCCGGCGCAAGAAGAATCCTTCAGTGCCGGCATGGCAGACGAAGCCAAAACCAGCAAACGCACCGCAGCCCCGGTTAAATCCCTGGATGAGCAACTTCGCGAAGTGCTTCGCTTGCAAAAAGCCGGGCACAAGCAAGCCGCCGATAAACTGCTAGCCGATTTGCACGCACGCTTCCCCGACGAAAACCTCAGCGCCCGACTCAAGGATCTGCAGAAAAACTGACCGGCACAGCGCTCGTCGATTTGGCATCAAGGCCCGAAAGCGCGCACTATCGGGCCATAGTCGATGCGTTGGAGGATGCCGTGACAAAAAAAATCGACCGCATCGCCCAAATGCTCAACTGCCCGGAAAAGGGCGAGGAATTACGACGGGCAATTACCGAGAGTCGTAAGGATTTTCTGCTGAACCAGCAAGAAGAGGGTGATGCTGAGGAAGAAGACGTTCTTGAAGAGGAAGAATTCGAGGACGATGAGGATGATGAGTACGACGAGTTTGATTGGACGACAGAATGAAAAAACCGCTTCGGCGGTTTTTTTGATGACCCACAAAAAAGCCCCAGACCCAACGGACTGAGGCTTTCTCGTTTTCTACGTACGATGCCCAGGCGAGCTTAAAACCATTTTCCTAAGCATTTGTTTTGAAGGGAAAATATTTTTAGCTGTGCTTATAGGGATACATGCGGGGATACATGGAGGCTGATCGACTGAGTCGCCAGCCCCCATGGTTCTGCAGGTGCCTTTTTAAGTCGTAATCGTGGTCTCAATACTGATATCGACTGGTTGGAGAATTGTGTACTTCTGTCGAATCAAGTTATAGATGTCGGGAATGTCGTCGGCTTGAACACTTACGATTAACGCGTAATTCACATCCGGCGCAGAACTTGGTGAAACGCCCCTGCTACTTTCTCTGGCGTGATATTCGATATCGAATACCGGGCCTACCAATGAGTCTTCGCCATCAAAGTTTCTTATGCGGTGAAGGCACGTTTCCCACTTGTGTGCGTCGTCTCTAAATTGGCGCTCTGTCATTTTGTACTGTGAGTTTCTACCGAAAAAGTCTTTACTAGACTCTATTCCTGCCCCAACTTTTGGGCGAAACACCACGCCCATTCCTGATCGAGTATAATTAATGGCGTGCTCTGGATCGGTATGCGCTTGGATGCAAAAAGTTGCCGTTATGCGAGCTTTTCCAGTAATAGGAATGTCTGGGAAAGGAATAGGGCACCGTAAATACTGACCCTTCTCCAATTGCCCTTGAAATATGATAGTGGCTACCCCATTCTCGCACTCAAGCATTGCAAACGCGTCTTCTTGGAAGCGGCCCCAGCCAATTTCGTCGCGACTAATCTTGCTCTTGTATTCCGCGTGGTGTACCAGCAAAGCTTTTAGTGCAATTGCCGTCATTTCGTAAGACGTAGAGCATGCGACTCCTGCAGCCGTCCTTAGAGTTAGCGGGGCAGCATAACTAGTGCCCTGTACACCTACTGTGTTGCCCAATAGTGGGTTGTAAACTTTAAACGGCTCTGTATCACTCCCGCCAAATGCTACACCGTCTGGTTTCACATATCCCGGACTTCTGCCTGGACCAATGCAGCTATAGTCCGCCCTTTTCCATTTGGGTGAGCTTAAATCCGCCGCACCGATTGCTAGGGCGTTTACCATATCCCCAGGAGGCTGAATTCTATTCGCACCCTCAACGTCTCCGTCATTACCAACGGCAACTGTGGCTAGTATGCCGTATCTAGAGCAGAGTTGATCAAGCGTTGCCGTCCATGCGTGTACCTCTTCGTCATTAATCGGCATTCTAGGCCCAAGACTTAGATTCGCAAATTTGTACTCGCCGGACTCTAAGGCATCCTTGATTTTTAGCAATACATCAAAAAGATCTGGGTCTTTTCCGGATACGGGCGATAGTACTCTGTAATGGTGAACATTCATGTACGGTCGTTTCAAATTGTCGTCTTCAGAATTTAATCTGCCGAAGAGGAATGTTGAAGTGACTTCGTTGCCATGCATTAATAGCTGGCCATTAGTTTCGTTTGTGTCTTCATAGTAGTATTCCGTTGCCCAAGGGCTAAGGTCGGAAGTGCCGAGACCACCATCAAAAATTGCCGCATATCTTTCAGGCATATATGCACCTTGGCTAGGTAAGCTGGTTGCATAGGTGCTCATGGTCGTACGTGCCATCGTGGGATGCGCAATACGTAGTTCTGGCATTGGCCTCGCAACCCTCAGAAATGAGTGGCTTGCGATTTCTATCATTGCTGCGGAGGTTGCGTAGACTGGTATAAATGTTAATCCGCCTACCTTGATCTTCCTTTTGAGGTCAGCTTTTCCTGAATGGTTTCGCACAAATTCAGCAAATGAGGCAACCACATCCTCTTCATCAGCTCCAGCATGCAATGCTACTTCAAAGGAGTGCTGCTCATTATCGTCTGGCAGTTCACCTCTTATTTTGTTCTCATTGTCAATCCAGCGGATTGATTCAATTTCTTTGAGCTCCTTCTCAATTTGCTTGGGGTGAGTTGTAGCGTTCAGGATGCCTCTTAACGCCGCTACGGCACTCTCATTTCCTGCGATAAACAGAGTTGCAGTCGCTTGGACTTTTCCTGCGTCACGTGCGTCGGTTACATGTCGGGGGACGATAGAAGTCTCTTTACTGCCGACATCGCGCAAGCCGCTTTTTTTGAGAATGCTTTTTGGGAAGTACGATCGTCCAAGAAATGCTGGGTGTAGTGTGAGCTCAAATACGCCCTCACCCCTCGGCTTAGCTCCCTTCGGAAGATTTGATAAAGACTGTTGTACGTGCTCTAGCGAAGAAGAAATGGAGTCTCTTACCTCATCTAGCGTATAAGGGAATTTTTTGGGGCCTGAGTTTCTTTTGATTTCTCTGGCAGTTGTTAAGGCTTCACCTTTGCCAAGTAATAAGTTACGGTCAGCCATTAATATTCTCCTTGAATTCCTTTATGATCTTTCCGACTGTAGGGTGAGATACATTGAGCTCGGTTGCGATTTTCCGTTGTGACAATCCTTGTAGTGATAGCTGTATTATTCTTATATCTCTTGTGGTTTGGGCCGATGCGTCAAGATTTAAAATTCCCAAACTTGATTCTATTATCGTTTCGTTAAAATCTTTTCGATTGAGTACAGCTCTCTTTTTTGCGGCTGTTATGATTCTATTAATGTCGGCAAAAGAGTTCCCTGTTAAGCAAGCGGACAGCTCTTTTGCGACTTTTGCAGAAGTATCAGCATCTAGTAATAGCTTTTCAATTAGTGGTGCTGGGGGGTTGTTGAAGTTAATTATGACTTCAAAACGGCGCCATACTGCAGGGTCAAGCATATCTGGGTGATTTGTGGCGGCGATTAGAATAGAAGAAGATGGCCACTCGTCTATTGCCTGCAATAAAACGTTCACTAGCCGCTTTAATTCGCCTACATCTTTATCATCATCACGCCGCTTGGCAATTGCATCAAACTCATCAAGGAGAAGTATGCACGGAATGCTCTTTGCGTGATCTATTACGGCTTTAATATTTGTACCTGTCTTCCCCAAGAGGCTTGACATAACGGAAGCAAGATCAAGAGTGAACATCGGAAGATCTAACTTGCTGGCGAGCCAGCCAGCCGCGAGGGTTTTACCCACGCCAGGGGGGCCAGTAAATATCATCGATCTAACTGGTTCAAGGCCCGCAGTAATTAGCTCTTGATAGCTTTTCCGCTCCAAGATGATTTCAAGGAGTTGATTCTCGATGGAGCTTTCCCACTTCGGCTCCGAATCAAAAAATATGGGAGGACCCTCTCGTAACAGACTTCGACGACTGTCCGCATCGACTGGTGTCGCCATTCGAGGCGCACCACGCATGCCTGCGTCGGATGCCAGTAGCTCCGCTAGTTTTGTCGCGAGCTCGGGCTGCGTCTTTTTGAGCTTACTAGCTATCTGACGGCCTATCAGAGCAAAGCCAGCGGCGTTGCCGCGTACTCCCTGCTGGTAAAGATTTTCAAGGTCTTTCTCGGCTATGGTTACCATTTTAGTCGTGTAATCCCTTGTGTTCTGTCTATGTGGTAAATGATTTGATCGAAAATTACCATGCAATTACCAATTTTTCCATAGTGGCACACGATGTTTGTCTAGGTTTGCAAGGCACTGAGAGTCGGTGCGTCATTGGCAAGTCCAATGAAGCTTGGCGAAGCTTTCCGAAGACCTGTTAAAAGTCGTTCCTCATCGTAGCGTTGGGAAATTGCTTCTATCAGGGGGGGGCGCTAGTTGTTTGTGCCTAGTTGGCGTAGGGATTCGCAGGGAAATTTTGTAGGTACAGGAGCCAACGCAGGCCCGATTCGCTTGGGACGGTGCTAGGTGCAGGGGGTGCAGAAAAAATAACCTATTTAGACCGCAGGTGTGGCGGGGGGACGACTGCGCGCGCCAGGATGAAATGAATCCCGGCGAGCGCGGGGTTTTTCCAATGTTCGGGGTCTTCTTGCCATGTCGCCGGCTCTGATGTTCGCCAAGCCTTTCGACTAGCACTTATGTGGACTGACTTCGGGAAACGCCCGGCTTTCATTTCTCGCCAAAGGGTCGTTCGCGAAAATGAGGTAAACAGCAGCACCTCAGATACTCGTATGAATCGATCCAGCTCATTCATGATAGGTACTCCTCGGCAACAAAAAAGCCGCGCAAACGGCGGCTTGAAGGAGGTATTCAGTGCGCATGGCTCTCGCCCGGGACAGAGCAGGGAAGTCGGCACGTCTGATGGACGAACTCGATATTCTCGACCAGGGCTACCAGACCATAGTCCTTTATCACGTAGGCTTCATTCAGCGACTTCTAGTCGCCGACCTGGTTGATCATCGGCTCATCCTTGATGAAGCGTCGCAGTGTGGCCTTCTGGACCCTCTCCCCATCTGATGATCCTTGCACTGCTGGTGACGCAGGTGGTGGGGGGTGCCTGTCTGGCGATGGTTCCGAGATAGATCGCACTGCGCGTGACGTGGCTTCAGGCAGGACGCAGGCAAGGTAAATTGCTGGCAGCAGAACCGCCCCCCCCATCGAAAGTACGCTTTCCCTGCGTGCTTTGATTTCTCGTACCGCTCATGGCCATGAGCATTGGGGGAGGTTCCGCGCACTTCTCGACCAGCACTGTTCTGGGGGCCCCGAAAATTCGAGGCCCATTTCATGGGTGAGCCGCTACTGTTTTGCAGCTTGTTGCTAACGCGTCTGTGTCGGTCGCGTCAGCACTTTCACCACATCATCAATAACAGCCTTGCTCATCGCAGTCAGATAGTGCGCCGCCCATGCGTGGCGGTCAGTGTCTTTTGTGTAGGCCGCATCCTCGGCGAACGACTTGGCCAGGAACAGCAGGTCGGATGCCTGTGCGAGTGCTTTGCTAATAGGCACACCACCGCTGACATGGAACAGCGGTTCATCTGGGCAATAGATGCAGGGAGTCAAACCGATGGTCTTTGCTTCTTGTTGTTCAGTCATTTGCCACCTCCATTGACGGAGATGCATAGAGGGCGCGAGTTGAAGACGCATTGAGGCAAAAACGGAGTTTCGTACGGATTTGTATTGCGCATGGTCTAGCTCCTTGACGTGGAACTGCCACTTTTCGTTACCAAGCGAATGGGTGGCAGCTGTGCGCAGGTTGGTAAACCGGGAGTCAAGGAATCCGGCACGCCCGAAGACGTCCCACGCACAGCCGCCATAACTCAAAATTGCGGGCGAAAAAAAACGCCTGCGATTCTAAAGGGGGCGCTGTTGCGCTTAACTCGACGGGTTACCAAGCCCGGTCGCTGAATTGGCAGCGACGGCGGAAGGGTATCGTGCAGGTTGATCTCCTGCAACCTCGAATATTGGGACGAAATGCGGCGATTGTAAGAAGCCTCAGCTACTACCTGTCAGCTAAAGAGGCAAGTACATAAGCTTTAACGGTACCAGTCGTTTGGTTTCTGAATCCGTCTGCCCATAGTGCTCAATCAACGCACGAACGAGGTTATCCAAGGTCCAGAGCGTTAGAGGGAC
Organism: Pseudomonas sp. EB271-G4-1; assembly: GCF_058791355.1. Taxonomy (NCBI): domain Bacteria; kingdom Pseudomonadati; phylum Pseudomonadota; class Gammaproteobacteria; order Pseudomonadales; family Pseudomonadaceae; genus Pseudomonas; species Pseudomonas sp. EB271-G4-1. Next base: position 134,553 of record NZ_JBYTEO010000004.1, on the reverse strand, counting down.
GCTGGCCCGTTCTGCCTCGTAGTAGGCGTCTTTGCTGAAACCGCCAGTACTGACGTAAAGCCCGCGATCATCCTTGTGGCGTCCTCCCAGAAAACTACGGATTTGTTGACTGCCCATCTGGTCTTTGCGGTGTTTGACCTCAACGATGATTCGCGGATTCTCAAAGCCGAAACCGTCCGGTGAAGCGATGATGTCTTTTCCACGATCAGGGCCCGCCGGCGAGACCTGAGTCTTGTAACCCATCGCGCGCAGGATGCCTGCGACCAAATCCTGCATATCATCCCAAGGGAGAGCGTTGATCAGGTCCTTGATGCGTTCAAGGGCCAGGCTTTCCATTCCAGCGAGTAGATCGCTATCGGGATATTCCTCTTCAGCTGGCGGTAATGTGGGTGGTTTGTCGCCGGCCACCATCGCCTTTAGCTCCTGGAGTGCGAAGTCGGGGACGACAAAGACTGTGAGTGTCGATCCCAGGCTGTTCTTGCTGGCAGTACTCAGGCTATCGCGATCAACTTCCTGAGCTTGCCATTGAACCGCGCGGGTCAATGACATCCCAAGGTCTGCCAGTTCAGGATTGTGTTTGAAGTTGCCAGTGATTTTTCCCACTAAGTAGGTACGGTTAGCGGGTGAGTAGGTCACAACCCAGTCACCGGGCTGAATTTCATTTATGAAGCGCCACACTTGCGAGGCGCCTGAAATCGCCGTGCCTGGTTTGATATTGGGTTCAATATCTTGGTAGAGGCTAGTGATTTCCTTGCGTGTCATACCTGGTTTGGCCAGCGGTGCGAGTTGTGACCAGCCAATTGCGACGACCCCGCGCTCACGGAAATCGTCGTATAGACGACCAGACTCGCCACGAATCATCCACATTTTGTCCATTTCACATCCTTGGTTGTTGTAGGTCGCACCGAATACATTCGCTATCTGGCGTTGTTCGACAAATTGAATGTATTGAAGAAAATGCAGGGTAGGTCTTTCAGGAATCGACAGCAATTGCCGAATCCAAGACACAAAAAAGCCCCAGACCCTAAGATCTGAGGCTTTCTCGTTTCTACGTATGGTGCACCAGGCGGGATTCGAACCCACGACCCCTGCCTTCGGAGGGCAGTACTCTATCCAGCTGAGCTACTGGTGCAGCGGGCGCCATGATACTCATATGCAATGCGGGCGTCCATGCTGCTGAATCGCATGCGTTTTTTCAAAGCGTAACCTGCGGTTGCTACGTTGATCAGAAAATAGCAGCAAATGCGCCGTTTTCGTTCTTTTTTTCGAACAGGCTATTGTCCTTTACCCCCTTTGATCCTAGGATTCGTTTGAGATTTCAAACGCTCTTGTCTGGGTGCTGAACCGCACGATCTGAATCAGTGCGCTATTTATGTGCTTCAGCCCGGTGAATGATTTCCCTGACGGCAGCCTACTGAGGCGCCTTTCTACAATCATAATTTGCTCCGCGCGTGCGCGGTGCTGTTAAGGAAAGCCGACATGCAGCTTAAAGACACCCAGTTGTTCCGCCAGCAAGCCTTCATCGATGGCGCTTGGGTAGACGCGGACAATGGTCAGACGATCAAGGTCAACAACCCGGCAACGGGCGAAATTCTGGGCACCGTGCCGAAAATGGGCGCTGCCGAAACCCGCCGTGCCATCGAAGCCGCTGACAAAGCGCTGCCGGCCTGGCGTGCACTGACCGCCAAAGAACGTGCGAACAAACTGCGTCGCTGGTTCGAGCTGATCATCGAGAACCAGGACGACCTGGCTCGCCTGATGACCCTGGAACAAGGCAAGCCACTGGCCGAAGCCAAGGGTGAAATCGTTTATGCCGCTTCCTTCATCGAGTGGTTCGCCGAAGAAGCCAAGCGCATCTACGGTGACGTGATTCCGGGCCACCAGCCAGACAAGCGCCTGATCGTGATCAAGCAGCCAATCGGCGTGACCGCGGCCATTACCCCGTGGAACTTCCCGGCAGCCATGATCACCCGTAAAGCCGGCCCGGCCCTGGCCGCCGGTTGCACCATGGTGCTCAAGCCTGCTTCGCAAACTCCGTTCTCCGCCTTCGCCCTGGCTGAATTGGCCCAGCGTGCCGGTATCCCTAACGGTGTGTTCAGCGTTGTTTCCGGCAGCGCCGGCGACATCGGCAGCGAGCTGACCAGCAACCCGATCGTGCGCAAACTGTCCTTCACCGGTTCGACCGAAATCGGTCGTCAACTGATGTCGGAATGCGCCAAGGACATCAAGAAAGTGTCCCTGGAACTGGGCGGCAACGCGCCGTTCATCGTGTTCGACGATGCTGACCTGGATAAGGCTGTCGAAGGCGCGATCATTTCCAAATACCGCAACAACGGCCAGACCTGCGTCTGTGCCAACCGCCTGTACATTCAAGACGGTGTCTACGACGCCTTCGCCGAGAAGCTGAAAGTGGCCGTGGCCAAGCTGAAGATCGGTAACGGTCTGGAAGCAGGCACCACCACTGGCCCGCTGATCGACGAAAAAGCCGTGGCCAAGGTGCAAGAGCACATCGCCGACGCACTGAGCAAAGGCGCGACCGTACTGGCCGGTGGCAAGCCGATGGAAGGCAACTTCTTCGAGCCAACCATCCTGACCAACGTTCCGAACAACGCTGCAGTGGCCAAGGAAGAAACCTTCGGTCCGTTGGCTCCGCTGTTCCGCTTCAAAGACGAAGCCGACGTGATCGCGATGTCCAACGACACCGAGTTCGGATTGGCCTCGTACTTCTATGCTCGCGACTTGGGTCGTGTGTTCCGTGTGGCTGAAGCCCTGGAGTACGGCATGGTCGGCGTCAACACCGGTCTGATCTCTAACGAAGTCGCGCCGTTCGGCGGCATCAAGGCTTCCGGCCTGGGCCGTGAAGGCTCCAAGTACGGCATCGAAGATTACCTGGAAATCAAATACCTCTGCCTGGGCATCTAATCCCGGGAACAGGCATCGCTTCAAACGCAAAGGGCACGAGAGCGCTGCCCCTTTGCGTGCAATAAACGGAATTTTCTCGGTGGCCGGGAACGCTGTGGCAGTCGATCATCGCATGCTGCCGCCGTTGTTCCCCGCCGCTTAATCCTTGAACCACGCCGACCGATGAGCGGCGAATGAGGAATGTAATGAGCAAGACTAACGCTGATTTGATGGCCCGCCGTACCAATGCAGTTCCACGTGGTGTTGGCCAGATTCACCCGATCTTCGCCGAGTCCGCGAAGAACGCGACCGTGACCGACGTTGAAGGTCGCGAGTTCATCGACTTCGCTGGTGGTATCGCGGTGCTGAACACCGGCCACGTGCACCCGAAAATCATCGCCGCCGTGACCGAACAGCTGAACAAGCTGACCCACACCTGCTTCCAGGTACTGGCCTACGAGCCGTACGTAGAAGTGTGCGAAAAAATCAACGCCAAGGTGCCAGGTGATTTCGCCAAGAAAACCCTGCTGGTGACCACCGGTTCCGAAGCCGTTGAAAACTCCATCAAGATCGCCCGTGCCGCCACTGGCCGTGCCGGCGTGATCGCGTTCACCGGCGCTTACCACGGTCGCACCATGATGACCCTGGGCCTGACCGGTAAAGTCGTGCCTTACTCGGCCGGCATGGGCCTGATGCCAGGCGGCATCTTCCGCGCGCTGTACCCGAACGAACTGCACGGCGTGAGCATCGACGATTCGATCGCTTCCATCGAGCGCATTTTCAAGAACGACGCTGAGCCGCGTGACATCGCAGCCATCATCATCGAGCCGGTTCAGGGCGAAGGTGGTTTCTACGTCGCTCCTAAAGAGTTCATGAAGCGTCTGCGTGCCTTGTGCGACCAGCACGGCATCCTGCTGATCGCTGACGAAGTACAAACCGGCGCAGGCCGTACCGGTACTTTCTTCGCCATGGAACAGATGGGCGTTGCTGCCGACCTGACCACCTTCGCCAAATCCATCGCTGGCGGCTTCCCGTTGGCCGGTGTGTGTGGCAAGGCCGAATACATGGACGCCATCGCTCCAGGCGGCCTGGGCGGCACCTACGCCGGTAGCCCGATCGCTTGCGCCGCGGCCCTGGCCGTGATGGAAGTCTTCGAAGAAGAGCACCTGCTGGATCGTTGCAAGGCTGTTGGCGAACGTCTGGTGACTGGCCTGAAAGCTATCCAGGCCAAGTATCCGGTGATCGGCGAAGTTCGTGCCCTGGGCGCAATGATCGCGGTCGAACTGTTCGAAGGTGGCGACAGCCACAAGCCGAACCCGACCGCCGTGGCAGCTGTTGTGGCCAAGGCTCGCGACAAGGGTCTGATCCTGCTGTCCTGCGGCACCTACGGTAACGTTCTGCGCGTCCTGGTACCGCTGACTTCGCCGGACGAGCAACTGGACAAAGGCCTGGCGATCATCGAAGAGTGCTTCTCCGAGCTCTGATCTGCGAGTGTGACCTGTTTCACAAAAAACCCGCTTCGGCGGGTTTTTTCATGACCTCTAAACCGCAAAACCGCGTATTAGCGCTGTAACCGATGACCGGCTTTGGCTAAGGTTCACGCATTGCCAGGGAGAGCTGTATGACAGTTGTCATTTTACCCGCGATTCCGAGAGTATTGATTGCCGAGGCCGACCCGTGGGCCCGCGATCTGCTCAAGGAAGTATTGTTGAACGTTCGCTGCGATGCGCGACTGGATTTATGTGCCGATGGTCAGCAGGCGTTGGAGTTGCTGGCGTCAAACCCATACGACCTGGTCATCGCCGACTGGGAGTTGCCAGGCGTCGATGGTCTGAATGTGTTGCGCAGCGTGCGTCAGCGCAAGCGCAACCCACCGTTGCCCTTCATTCTCATGAGCAGCCGTAACGACAGTGCGAGCGTACGTGAGGCCCTGCCGCTGGCCCCCGCCGCCTACCTGACCAAGCCCCTGAACATGGCAAGCCTGACCCAGCGCCTGCAGGCTTTGCTGCTGAACGCTGGGGAAGAGATATCGTGCGAGGTGCCAGCGCTGGCGCCGGGCATGACGCTGTCCGTGTTTCTTGAGCGCCGTCGCGAACTGGCGGAAGGCGCGCCGCTGATGACTGACGTGCAAGTGGCGGTCAAGCGAAGCCTCAATCCTGATGGTCTGGATTTGGCGGTGCTGGAAGGTGAGATCCGCACCGATCCACAGGTCACCGCCGTGCTGATTGCCGCCGCCAACAGCGCCGCCCAGCACCATGGCACCGCCGTGCAGACGCTGTCCCAGGCATTGCACCGATTGGGCACCGGACAGAGCATGAACCTGATCCTGGGCCTGACACTCAAGCGCAGTGCGCGGCTCAGCGATCCGCAGCTGGCGGACTATGCCGAGCGTTACTGGGATTTGTCGCTACACACGGCCGAGTACGCGCGAACGTTGGCGCGCTTGCTGGATCTGGATCAGGCCCGTTGTTACTGCGCCGGCATGCTGCATCGCCTGGGCGACCTGGCGTTGCTGCGTTGTCTGCAGGAATGGAAACAGGCCGGTGGCGAACTGGACGAGCAGGAGCAAGTGGGCGAGGCGTTGGCCGAGTTCGGTGCCGCCTATGGTTCGGCGTTGCGCACCCGCTGGCGTTTGCCACTGGAGCTGCGGCAGCTGATTGCGGCGGCTTACCAGCTTGGTGGCGGGGTTTACTCCCGTGAGGCGCTGGTGATGAATATGGCGGCGCAACTGGCGCGCCTGAACGAGCATGAGGGCATTGAGGTGTTGGCCAATAGTCGAGCGGCGCGATTACTGAAGATCGGCTTGCCGGAGTTGGTGCGGATCCGCAAGAAATAAGGCTGTCGCAGATCCCTGTAGGAGCTGGCTTGCCAGCGATGGCGGTGTATCTGACCCACCGAGTCGTCTGGATTCGCCAGCAAGCCGGCTCCTACAGGAGTTATGTGTTGGACGGGTCAGGCCGTGATGATCCGGTTCTTGCCCTGGCGCTTGGCCTCGTACATCGCCGCATCCGCGCGGGCAAACAGGCTTTCCACGCTTTCATCCTCGGCAGTAAGGCTGGTCAGCCCCTGGCTGACGGTGATACCGAAAGTCTGGCCGTCGTGGTTGAAGGTCAAGGCCTGAATTTCCCGTTGCACGCGCTCGGCTACTTGCAGGGCCATGTCCGGCGTGCAGCCGGGGAAGACGGCGGCAAATTCCTCGCCACCAATGCGTCCGAACAGGTCACCGCGACGCAATGCGGCTCGGCCACAGTCGGCGATACGTTGCAGCACGTTATCGCCCTCCTGGTGGCCGTAGGTGTCGTTGATGGCCTTGAAATCATCGATATCCAGCATGAGAAACGATAGCGGCGTGCCCTGTTGTCGCGCCTGTTCGAATTCGTGCTCAGCGCCTTCGAAGAAATGCCGGCGGTTGCTGCTGCTGGTCAGGGCGTCGGTGGTCGCCAGTCGTTGCAGTTCGGACTCCAGTTGCTTTTTGTCGGTGATGTCTTCGGCGATGCCGACAATGATCACCGGCTGCCCAGGCTCGGCCTGCCGGTTGATGAAGCACTTGTCGCTGAGCCAGCGCAGTTGGCCGTCAGCGGTGATGATTCGGTACTCGCGGTCTTCAACGGCACCTTTGACCAGCACGTCTGCCAGGCTGCGCTCGGCGTACTCCAGATCGTCAGGGTAAATGCTGTCGCGCCACTGGTTGTAGTCGGCCAGCAGCAGGTCGGCGCTGCGGCCGAAAATCCGTTCATAGGCGGGGCTGACATACAGCACCTGGCGGGTTTCCCAATTGAATGCCCACAGCACCGCGTTGACGCTCACCAGCAAGGTGCTCAGCAGCTGTTCACGTTCGCTCAGGCGCGCCACCTCGCCTTGGGCGTGCATCAGCGCCATAAGGGTTTGCGCGGCCTCGGGCCATTGCGCAAGGGATGAGTCTTGTTGGTTATTGACCATCGTCACAAATCTCAAGGGGCGTGCACCGCTCAAGGTTCTAGGCGACCACAGCGAAGCCCGCCTGGATGGCGAAGTGTCTTTGAGATAAGGGATTTGCAGCGAAGTTCCGAAGGGTGCGCCCCGGCAATGGGCGCACCGATCAACGGCGTCAGGCAGCGCTTGGGCGCAGGGAGTAGGTTTTCAACTGATCGGCGAAGTCACGCAGCGATTGAATCCCGCTGGCTTCGGCTTCGTGTACCCAGTCCTTGATGGCAGCCAGCATGTCGTGACCATTTGAGCTGGTCTTGACCCAGATCTGCTGCAAGGCCAGGCGTTTCTCGTAGATTACCTTCAGCGCCTGGCTGTGTTCGAGCATGTTCTGGATGCGTACGTGGTGCTTGTCGTCGAGCAAGCTGGTTTCCCGCGAGAGCAGACGCTTGGCGCGGTGGAACTGGTGGCGGACCGAGTGATCGACCTTTTCCAGCTCTTGCTTGACCAGCGGCCCGATCACCAGCTTGCGGTACTGGGCCATGATCTGGAAGCGGTTGTTGAGGATCGCCATGGCGGTGTCCATGTCCAGGTTGCCCTTGCCTTCGACGCGGTGGGCAATGGGCGCGACCCGCTGGACCTTGGCCAGGCGCAGGAAGCTGAACACTTGAATCCAGGCCCAACCCAGATCGAACTCCCACTTCTTCACCGACAGTTTTGCCGAGTTAGGGTAGGTGTGATGGTTGTTATGCAGTTCTTCACCACCGATGAGAATGCCCCAAGGCACCAGGTTGGTCGCCGCATCGCGGCACTCGAAGTTGCGGTAACCAACGGCATGGCCAAGGCCATTGACCACGCCGGCGGCCCACACCGGGATCCACATCATCTGGACGGCCCAGATGGTGATGCCGATGGTGCCGAACAGCAGCAGGTCGATAACGGCCATGATCGCCACGCCCAACAGTGGGAAACGGGTGTAGACGTTACGTTCGATCCAGTCATCGGGGCAGTTCTTGCCATAGATGCGCAAGGTCTCGGGGTTTTCCGCTTCGGCGCGATACAGTTCGGCGCCTTTGCGCAGAACGGTGGAGAGGCCCTTGATCACCGGGCTGTGCGGGTCATCGACGGTTTCGCACTTGGCGTGATGCTTGCGATGGATAGCGGTCCACTCGCGGGTGTTCTGCGCCGTGGTCAACCACAGCCAGAAACGGAAGAAATGTTTCAGGCCAGCATTCAACTCAAGCGAGCGATGGGCCGAGTAGCGGTGCAGATAGACCGTGACGCCGATGATTGTGACATGGGTCATCAGCAGGGTGACTGCCACCAGTGACCAGGGCGACAAGCCGAGAAAACCTTCGTACCACATAGGCTATAGGGCCCTCGAAAAAGAAAAAAACAGCCGATGCATTATCACTAAGCGGACAGATAAAACCAGTCGCCCTTTCAGATATGAGTGGCAGGATGTGTCTTTAATCTATAATCCCGACTTTTCCGTAGGGACATGGACAGCCTTATGTCTGCCAGCTATCGCGATGCCGTGCGTGCAGCACTGCTCTACCTGCTGATTTCGGTGATCTGGATGCAGCTCAGTGGCTATTTATTGAGCAGCTTATTCGATAACTCGGCCGAGCGTCTTCGCTGGCAACTGATCAACGGTCACGTTTGGGTGGTGTTGAGCGCAGGCGTGATCTTCCTCGCCCGGTCGCGGCTGATGCGTTGCCTGGGCGGCGGCGCGACATGGCAGGGACGAAGCGAAGACCGCGAGCGCCTGCGCCAGGCGGCCGCCGTGTTCGATTGCACCCGAGAAGGCGTGTTGGTCACCGATCATCAAGGGCTGATCGTGCATGTGAACCGCGCCTTTATGGCTATCACCGGCTATCAGCGTGAAGAAGTGCTGGGGCGCCAGCCCAGTCTGTTCAAGTCGGGGCATCATCCCCCCGCGTTCTATCAGGCGATGTTCGCCACGCTCAACAGCGTCGGAGAATGGAGCGGGGAAATCTGGAACCGCCGCAAAAGCGGCGAAATCTATCCGCAATGGCAGACCATCCGCCTCATTCACGATGATCATGGGCGCTGCAGTCATTTCGTGGCGGTGTTTTCCGATATCAGCGCGATCAAGGACTCGGAACATGAGTTGAGGCACCTGGCTCATCACGATCCGCTCACCGGCCTGCCCAATCGCCTGCTGTTCACCGACCGCGCCACGCAAGCCCTGGCATCGGCGCAAATCCACAAACGTGGCTGTGCATTGCTGATGATCGACCTGGATCACTTCGTGATGATCAACGATAGCCTTGGGCACACGATGGGTGACCAATTGCTCAAGGCGGTGGCCAATCGCTTGAGTGCCATGTTCGACCCTGGAATCACGTTGGCGCGCCTGGGTGGCGATGAGTTCGCCGTGCTGGCCGAAAGCTGCCCGCAACTGATGCAGGCGGCAGCGCTGGCCGAGCGGATCATCGAGGGTCTCAAGGAGCCATTCGACATTCACGGGCATCGATTGTTCATCAACGTCAGCATCGGTATCAGCCTCTTCCCCAGCGACGCCTTGAGTGCCGAACAGTTGTTGCGCAATGCCGACTCGGCGCTGTTCAAGGCCAAGAGTGGCGGGCGAGATGGCTATGCCCTGTACACCGAAGAGTTGACCGCCCATGCCCAGCAGCGGGTCGAGACGGCCTCCGAGCTGCGCAGGGCCCTTGAGCAAAATGAACTGCGTGTGTATTACCAGCCTGTTCACGATCTCAAGACTTGTCGCCTGATCGGCGTCGAGGCACTGGTGCGCTGGGAGCATCCACAACGCGGCCTGGTGTCGCCTGCGCAATTCATTCCGATTGCCGAGCGCACCGGCCTGATCGCCCGGATCGACGCCTGGGTGATGCGCCAGGCTTGTGAGCAGATGTGCCAGTGGCTGCGGGCGGGCGTGGCGTTGTCGTTTGTCGCGGTGAATGTTTCATCGCGTCTGTTCGCCGGCCGTGAGTTGTACCAACAGGTTGCGCAGGTACTGCGCGAAACCGGCCTGGACCCGGCCTGCCTGGAGTTGGAAGTCACCGAGAGTGCGGTGATGGAAGATCCAGAAGTTGCGCTTGAGCAAATGCACCGCCTACGGGAATTGGGTGTGCAACTGGCCATCGATGATTTCGGCACCGGTTATTCGTCGCTGCTGCGGCTCAAGCGCCTGCCGGTGCAGAAACTCAAGATCGATCAGGGCTTTGTCGCCGGTTTGCCATGCGATGAAGATGACGCGGCCATTGTGCGGGTCATCATCGCCCTGGCGCAGAGCATGGGCATGCAGGTGCAAGCCGAAGGCATCGAGCAGGTCGAACAAGCGGCGTTCCTGTTGGAACACGGCAGTCATCTGGGGCAGGGGTACTGGTTTGGGCGGCCAGTGCCGGCCGGGCAATTGGATTGGACTCGAATCCCAGTCATTCGTTGATCGTTAAAGATCGTCCGATCGCGGCCCGAGCCTTCGGACGATCTTTTGATCTTCAGCGCTGCAAACCGTTGTCCCGTCGAATAATCTCTTCTGGTTATATAAACATTCTTAAATAGTCTTTTTAAGAATATCAGCGCCTCTCTACTATTGGTCTCACGCCGTAAGCAGTGCCGCCACTGCCAGGCAACCTCTCAGTCGAAGGAGCAGCACCATGAGCGCATCTCTACGTAGCGTTGACGGCCAGGACGAAGCAACCATCCTGCGCGAAATCCAGAGCGCCCTGCGCGACCTGCGGTTTGGTGCGGTGGAAATCACCGTGCACAACGCCCAGGTGGTCCAGATCGAACGCAAGGAAAAATTCCGCTTGCAGCAACCGGGCAATAAACCGGGCTGAAGCGAAAGATCAAAAGATCGCAGCCTGCGGCAGCTCCTACAGGGGCACGCAATTCCCTGTAGGAGCTGCCGAAGGCTGCGATCTTTGAGCAGGCAACCCGATTCCAGATCATAAGAAAAGCCAACACATTTAAGAATTCCAGGAGCTTTCACCATGTCGTCGATTCGCCATTTCGCCTTGGCCGCCCTGGCCAGCGCCTTGTTTGCCGGTTCCGCCGTTGCCAAGGATTACGAACTGCTTAACGTGTCATACGACCCGACCCGTGAGCTGTACCAGGATTACAACGCTGAATTCGTCAGCTTCTGGAAGAAAAGTAATCCCGGTGACAGCGTTAAAATCCAGCAGTCTCACGGTGGCTCGGGCAAGCAGGGCCGGGCGGTGATCGACGGCCTGCGCGCTGATGTGGTGACCTTGGCCCTGGCCGGTGACATCGACGAAATCGCCAAGCTCGGCAAGACCCTGCCGGTTGACTGGCAGAAGCGTCTGCCGGAAGCCAGCACGCCGTACACTTCGACCATCGTGTTCCTGGTGCGCAAGGGCAACCCTAAAGGCATCAAGGACTGGGGCGACCTGGTCAAGAACGACGTCTCGGTGATCACCCCGAACCCGAAAACCTCCGGTGGAGCACGCTGGAACTTCCTCGCTGCCTGGGCCTATGGCCTGAAAGCCAACGGCGGTGACGAAGCCAAGGCCAAGGAATATGTGCAAACCCTGTTCAAACACGTGCCGGTGCTGGACACCGGTGCTCGCGGTTCGACCATTACCTTCGTCAACAACGGTCAGGGTGACGTGTTGCTGGCCTGGGAAAACGAAGCCTTCCTGGCCTTGAAAGAAGATGGCGGCGCCGACAAGTTCGAGATCGTCGTGCCTTCGCTATCGATCCTTGCCGAGCCGCCAGTGGCCGTGATCGACAAGAACGCCGAGAAAAAGGGCAACGAGCAGATCGCCGAAGCCTACCTCAAGCATCTGTACAGCCCTGCCGGCCAGGAAATTGCCGCGAAAAACTTCTATCGTCCACGTGACAAGGATGTGGCCGCCAAATACGTCCAGCAGTTCCCGAAACTGGACCTGGTGACCATCGACAAAGACTTCGGCGGCTGGAAAACCGCGCAGCCGAAATTCTTCAACGACGGCGGCGTATTCGACCAGATTTACCAGGCGCAGTAATCTTAAATAGCCATCAAGGAGCCTCGAATCGCGATTCGAGGCTTTGTGCATTCTCAACCAAGGACTCTTATGTCGCGTCGTATCTCCCCCGTCATACCCGGCTTCGGGCTGACGCTGGGCTACACCTTGGTGTACCTCAGCCTGATTGTGCTCATACCACTGGCGGCGATGTTCGTGCACGCCGCTCAACTCACCTGGGATCAGTTCTGGGCAATTATCTCGGCGCCACGGGTATTGGCGGCGTTGAAACTGAGTTTCGGCACCGCCCTTTATGCCGCCATCATCAACGGCATCATTGGCACACTGCTGGCCTGGGTGCTGGTGCGCTATACCTTCCCTGGGCGCAAAGTCATCGATGCAATGATCGACTTGCCTTTCGCATTGCCTACCGCCGTGGCCGGTATTGCACTGACCGCGCTGTACACCCCCACCGGTCTGGTAGGTCAATTTGCAGCGGATCTGGGTTTCAAGATTGCCTACACCCCCCTGGGCATCACCCTGGCCCTCACTTTTGTGACACTTCCATTCGTAGTACGTACGGTACAGCCGGTGTTGGCCGATATTCCCCGCGAAGTGGAAGAAGCGGCGGCGTGCCTGGGTGCCAAACCCTGGCAGGTTGCCCGTCATATCCTGCTGCCCGCATTGCTGCCGGCCTGGCTAACCGGTTTCGCCTTGGCCTTTGCCCGTGGGGTTGGCGAGTACGGTTCGGTGATTTTCATCGCCGGCAACATGCCGATGAAAACCGAGATCCTGCCGCTGCTGATCATGGTCAAGCTCGACCAATACGATTACACCGGCGCTACCTCCATTGGTGTACTGATGTTGGTGGTTTCCTTCATTCTGTTGCTGCTGATCAACTTGCTGCAGCGGCGTATCGAAACCCCATAAGGAGGCGCGAACAATGTCCCAATCGTCTATTGCTGCCGCCTCTTCGGCCAACGCTGCCCGCCGTGGCAGTGCAACGTCGCGGCGAATCCTGATCGGCCTTGGCTGGCTGATTTTTGCGCTGTTCCTGTTACTGCCGCTGTTTATCGTGGTGTCCCAGGGTTTGAAAAATGGCCTGGGTGCGTTCTTCACCGCGATCTTCGAACCCGACGCACTGTCGGCGCTGAAACTCACGGTGATTGCCGTATTGATATCGGTGCCGTTGAACCTGGTGTTCGGCGTCAGCGCCGCATGGTGCGTGAGCAAGTACTCGTTCCGCGGCAAAAGCATGCTGGTGACCCTGATCGACCTGCCATTCTCGGTATCGCCCGTTATCGCCGGTCTGGTCTATGTGCTGATGTTCGGCGCCCAGGGGCTATTCGGCCCGTGGCTGCAGGATCACGACATCCAGATCGTCTTCGCCTTGCCGGGCATCGTGCTGGCGACGATTTTCGTCACAGTGCCGTTCGTGGCCCGTGAGCTGATCCCGCTGATGCAGGAACAAGGCACTCAGGAAGAGGAGGCCGCGCGTTTGCTCGGGGCCAATGGCTGGCAGATGTTCTGGCACGTCACCGTGCCCAACATCAAATGGGGCCTGATCTACGGCGTGGTGCTCTGTACCGCGCGGGCCATGGGTGAATTCGGTGCGGTGTCGGTGGTTTCCGGGCACATTCGCGGGGTGACCAACACCTTGCCGCTGCACGTCGAGATCCTCTACAACGAATACAACCACGTGGCCGCGTTCGCCGTGGCGAGCCTGTTGCTGATCCTGGCGCTCTTCATCCTGCTGCTCAAGCAGTGGAGCGAAAACCGTATTAACCGCCTGCGCGCCAGCGCCGCGGAGGAATGATTTCATGTCGATCGAAGTGCGTAATGTCAGCAAGAATTTCAATGCGTTCAAGGCGCTGAATGACATCAGCCTGGACATCCAGAGCGGTGAGCTGGTGGCGTTGCTTGGCCCGTCCGGCTGCGGCAAGACCACGTTGCTGCGGATCATCGCCGGCCTGGAAACCCCGGACCAGGGCAATATCGTGTTCCACGGCGAAGACGTCTCCGGCCACGACGTGCGTGATCGCAACGTCGGTTTCGTGTTCCAGCACTACGCCTTGTTCCGCCACATGACGGTGTTCGACAACGTCGCGTTTGGCCTGCGCATGAAGCCGAAAAACCAGCGCCCGAGCGAAAGCCAGATCGCAACCAAGGTTCACGAACTGCTGAACATGGTGCAGTTGGATTGGTTGGCTGATCGCTACCCGGAACAACTCTCCGGTGGTCAGCGTCAGCGTATCGCCCTGGCCCGCGCCTTGGCGGTGGAGCCGAAAGTGCTGCTGCTCGACGAACCCTTCGGCGCTCTCGACGCCAAGGTCCGCAAGGAGCTGCGGCGTTGGTTGGCGCGCCTGCATGAAGACATCAACCTGACGTCCGTTTTCGTGACCCACGACCAGGAAGAGGCGATGGAAGTCGCTGATCGCATCGTAGTGATGAACAAGGGCGTGATCGAACAGATCGGCTCGCCGGGTGATGTCTACGAAAATCCGGCCAGCGATTTCGTCTATCACTTCCTCGGCGATTCGAACCGCCTGCATCTGGGAGAAGACAATCACGTGCTGTTCCGTCCGCACGAAGTGTCGCTGTCGCGGCATGAACTGGAAGATCACCATGCGGCCGAAGTGCGGGATATCCGTCCGCTGGGCGCGACCACTCGCGTGACGCTGAAGGTCGAAGGGCAGAGTGATTTGATCGAGGCCGAAGTGGTGAAGGATCACGACAGCCTGATCGGCCTGGCGAAGGGCGAGACGCTGTTCTTCAAGCCGAAGGTCTGGCAGAAAGTCGCCAACCTCTAAAAGCTTCGCGAGCAGGCTCGCTCCCACATTTTGATCATCAGTGAACACAAAATCTGTGAACAACCGAGATCCACTGTGGGAGCGAGCCTGCTCGCGATTGCGATCTAGATAGCAGCACGCTTTGGATTAACCCGCACACCCCCCGCCCGCGCCTCGATCTGCTCTTTGAGTTCATGGCGCATCCCCAGCAAAAACGCCAGTTCAACCACCACAAACAACGGCCCGACAATCAACCCCGTCACATCATCGACAAACGCCGGCTTGCGACCTTCGTAGTGATGCCCGACAAACTGAATCGCCCAGCCAATCACGAACATCCCGATGCCGCTCGCCAGCCAGACCAGCGTGCTTTGCTGCGCGAGTGCCTGGCCGGCCCAAACGCACAGCCCCAGCAACACCGTCATCAGCACGCCGAGGCGCAACTCCAGGCGCAGGTAGAACCACGCCGACGCCAGTGACACCAGCACCGCAGGCGAAAGCCAGCCCCCGGCCCATTGCGGACGGGACAACAAGACCGCCACTGCCACGACGATCAATGGAATGCCGACGAAGTGGGTGGCGATGTTGCGCGGGTCGCGGTGGTAGGCGGCGTATTGACTGAGATGGTCAACGAGGCTTTTTTTCATTGTTATTCCTCCTGTAGGGTGACTGATCATGCCTTGGGGCCATTTCGCGCTCTGTCAGCCAGACGACAATCTCTAGGAGTTTTGATGGATAAGCAGGTCTGGCGTGCGCGCCTGATGCGTGGTCAGTGGTTCAGCCATCTGCCTGTGTCCCTACAGGATAGTCTGCTGGGTGCTGCGCGGGTACGGCACCTGTCAGCGGGTCAGCGCCTGTTCCAGCGTGGCGATCCGCCCTGTGGGCTGTACGCGGTGCTTGAAGGTGCGGTTCGCGTCGGCGCCGTCAACGAGCAGGGCAAGGAGGCATTGCTGGGCCTGGTGGAATCGCCTAACTGGTTCGGCGAGATCTGCCTGTTCGACGGTCAGCCACGTACCCATGATGCGTTCGGCGTGGGGCAGAGCACGCTGCTGCACCTCCCGCAAACCGTGCTGCTCAAGATGCTCGACGAACAGCCAGGGCATTGGCGGCAACTGGCATTGCTGATGAGCCAGAAACTGCGCATGACCTTCATCAATCTCGAACAGTTGAGCCTGTTGCCGGCCCCGGCCCGGCTGGCGCATCGCTTGCTGATGATCGCCGAAGGCTACGGCCAGCTCGACGAACCGCGTCGCGTCCTGCAACTGCCGCAAGAACAGCTTGCTGCCATGTTGTCGCTGTCACGCCAGACCACCAACCAGATCCTCAAGGATCTGCAGGGGCAGGGGATATTGCGTCTCGGGTATGGCGAGATCGAAATCCTCGATGTGCAACGGTTGCGGGCGTTGGTTGTTGTTTAATGGTGGGCTTTATCCGTGAACGCGCTTAGCCTGTCAGAACGACAGTCGAGGTGTGCCATGCGTGTACTGCTAGTAGAAGACAAACCAGGACTCGCCAAACTTCTGGCCAATGGCTTGAGTGAGGCAAGCTTTGTGGTGGATGTAGCGGTCAATGGCATGGACGGCCGGCGCTTTATCGAGAATGGCGAATATGAGCTGATTATCCTCGACGTCATGCTGCCAGGGCTCAACGGTTGGCAGTTGCTGCAACAGATCCGCAAGCTCGGCGAAACCCCTGTGCTGTTCCTCACCACCAAGGACGGCATCGAGGATCGCCTGCGTGGGTTGGAGTTGCACGAGGATGATTACCTGATCAAGCCGTTTGCCGTGAGTGAGCTGGTGGCGCGGGTGCGCAAGTTGTTGCGGCGGGATCGGGGGCGCTGAGTGGTTTCTGTGGTGCCTGTCCGGGCCTCTTCGCGAGCAGGCTCGCTCCCACATTAGACCGGGTCAGTCTGAACAACTCGTTCAACTGTGGGAGCGAGCCCGCTCGCGAAGAGGCCAGACGAGACAACCAACCTCCTGGATCAATCACCGCAACCCATCCCGAAACTGCCCCGGTGTCATCCCCGTCCAGCGCTTGAACGCACGGCTGAAGCTGCTGGTATCGGCAAACCCCAGCAAATAGCTGATCTCACTCAATGAGCATTGCGGATCACGCAGGTGCAGCAACGCCAGGTTTTCGCGGCTTTCGTTGAGCAGCGTATCGAACCGGCAACCCTCATCCGCCAGGTGCCGTTGCAGGCTGCGCAGACTCAGGTGCAGAGCCTTGGCGATGTGTTCGGCGCTGGGTTCGCCTTCCGGCAATTGCTCTTCAATGGCGTCGCGGACCTTGCGTTCCCACGTCAGCGGTTTGAGCTGCGCCAGGGTACGGTTGAGCACGGTTTCGTTGTGTTCGGCCAGTTCCGGGTTGGCATCGTCCAGGTGACTGTCGAAATCAGACAGCGCGAATTCCAGCCGATCCTCGCCGGTGGCGAAATACACTGGCGAGCGAAACACCTTGTGCCATTGGTGCGGGTCCGCCGGTTCAGGGCGACGCAAGTACACCGCCAGCGGTGCATAGTCGCGGCCCAGGCGATTGCGGCAAGTGCGCACATAAATCGCCACGAAGGCGTCGATGGCTTCGAAGGCCGGGGCTGGATTGCCTGGCGGGATTTTCAGATGGAAACAGTAGCGGTCATCGCAGCGGGTCAGCTCCAGTTCCAGGGCGTCGCTGACCACCTGGTGATAGCGCACGATGCGCTCGAAGACTTCGCGCAAGCTGCCGCTGGCCACCAGTGCATAACCTAGCGCGTGGAAGGTCGTGGGGCTGACGAAGCGCGAGACGCGCAGGCCAATCGCCGGGTCGCCGCTGACCTGTACCGCGATTTCCCACAGGCGCGTGGTGCCGGACAACGGATAGCGCGCATTCGGGTCGTCCATCAGTTGCGGGTCGAGCCCGGCCTGCTGGCACAGGGCGGTGCTGTCGAGGCCCAGGGCGTCGAGTTGCTTGCGCAGGGCGCGGGTCCAGCTGGCGAGGGAGGTCGGTTCAGTCATGCTGATTGGCGCTTCCGGTCAACAGGTTGGCGTTCTCGGCTACCGCTCCAGGTGTGTGAAGCGGGCAGGATGCGAACATCAATAACCAGAGGATGGAAGCATGCAAGGTACTTCTGCAAGTCCCCAGCGATTGAATGCAGCTGCGCGATCGGCACATATTCGTGAAGTGGTGCTGGCCAAGGGCGTAGAACTGCGCCAGCGCTACCCGATTCTCAAGCACCAGGACGCCTTGGGCGCGGGCATCCTGGCCTTCGCGCTGGCCGGGATGATCGGCTCGGCGGCGCTCTACATCCAGGGTCACATGGCTTGGTGGGTGTGCATGCTGCTCAATGCTTTTTTTGCGTCCCTGACCCACGAACTCGAGCACGACCTGATTCACAGCATGTACTTTCGCAAACAGCGGGTGCCGCACAACGTGATGATGGGCCTGGTCTGGCTGGCGCGTCCGAGCACGATCAATCCGTGGATTCGTCGTCACCTGCACCTCAATCACCACAAGGTATCCGGCTCTGAAACCGACATGGAAGAGCGTGCCATCACCAACGGCGAGCCTTGGGGTTTCGCGCGGTTGTTGATGATTGGCGACAACATCATGTCGTCGTTCATCCGCATGCTGCGGGCCAAGACCTGGGCGATGAAGCTCAGCATCATCCAGCGCACCCTGAAGGTCTATGCACCGCTGGCGCTAATACATTGGGGCGCGTGGTATGTGTTTCTCGGTTTCCACACCGCGAATGGCATCGCCTACCTGATGGGCACGCCGATCGAGTGGTCGGCGACCACGGTGTCGGTGATGAGCGTGATTGATATCGCCACGGTGGTGATCATCGGCCCGAATGTGCTGCGCACCTTTTGCCTGCACTTCATCAGTTCGAACATGCACTACTACGGTGACATCGAGCCAGGTAACGTCATGCAGCAGTGCCAGGTGTTGAATGCCTGGTGGCTATGGCCGTTGCAGGCGTTCTGCTTCAACTTCGGCAGCAGCCACGGGATTCATCACTTTGTGGTGAAGGAACCGTTCTACATCCGCCAGATGACCGTGCCGGTGGCGCATAAAGTGATGCGTGAGATGGGGGTGCGGTTCAATGATTTCGGGACGTTTGCGCGGGCGAACCGGTTTGTGCGCAAGGACGAAGCTCAGGGTGAAACCGTAGAGGGCGTGCGCGTCTGATGGCCTCATCGCTGACTTGCCAGCGATAGCGATTTTTCAGACAACCTCAATCCGGCTGAAATGGCGGCTCACTCAATGTCTGGTCTCTGCAGCCCTTACAGAGCAAAGCCGCAGTAAATCACACATTGTTAATATTCTTTTTTGGTCTATCTATAACGTTAAAAATTACTTTAAGAGATAAGCGTCTGGCTTGATGATTAAGCCATCGGGTAGCAATTTGCTCGACCTCGGGCATCCCCATCGACTTCAAGATTCATTAAACCGACACCTATTTAGCGCGAAACGTTTATAGGAGGAATTCACCATGACGTTATTGATCAAGTTGTCGGTGATCACTGCGCGCTGACAATTTTTCAAGTTTCCTGGGGCCGTCTCCTTGGCAGGGTGCGGCCCCTTTTTTTACCTGTAGGAGCTGGCTTCCCAGCGTAAGCGGTTTGTCAGGCGGTAGCTCTTTGACTGGAAGGACGCCTTCGCTGGCAAGCCAGCTCCCACAATTCTTATATTCGATTCAGGACTTAATAAATAGCTTCTTATTCCTTAACGAATATAAATCCCATCCCTATACTCGATCAGGAACAGACACGCAGCAGGAGAGCTTGCCCCATGCGCAACGAATCAATTCGCTACCTGATTGTGCCGGGCTGGCAAGGATCGCCAGAAGATCATTGGCAAAGCCACTGGCAAAACAGTTTGCCGAACAGCGCACGGGTGGAGCAGGCGGACTGGCTGACGCCGCGTCGTGAAGACTGGGTGGCGGCGCTGGCCGAGGCGATTGCAGCCGACAGCACTCCCGTCATCCTGATCGCCCACAGCCTTGGCTGCATCACCGTCGCGCACTGGGCGGCTACGGCGCCAGTGCAGTTTCTGCGTCAGGTACGTGGTGCCTTGCTGGTCGCGCCAGCGGACGTCGAACGCCCGGCTTGCGCGCCGGCGCTGCGCAATTTTGCACCGATTCCAACCGATCTTTTGCCGTTTCCCAGCCAGGTTGTCAGCTCTGACAACGACAGCGCCGTCAGCGCGCCGCGGGCTCTGGAGCTGGCGCGTAACTGGGGCGCGGAGGCGGGGATCCTGGCGGGTGCCGGGCACATCAATGTGAAGTCGGGTCATCAGCGTTGGGAGCAGGGTTTTGCCTATCTCTATCGTCTGCAAAACCGCATGGAACACCACGCCCTGCGCCGCGCCTGAACCTTTTGTTTTTTTCAACGCCCCCGTCCCCTGGCGGTTTTGGGCGGGAGTCTGCCATGAGCTTTGAAACCTTTGGTCAGCCACTGCTGACCTTT
This sequence comes from Pseudomonas sp. EB271-G4-1, assembly GCF_058791355.1. Taxonomy (NCBI): domain Bacteria; kingdom Pseudomonadati; phylum Pseudomonadota; class Gammaproteobacteria; order Pseudomonadales; family Pseudomonadaceae; genus Pseudomonas; species Pseudomonas sp. EB271-G4-1. The sequence continues at coordinate 114,561 of NZ_JBYTEO010000004.1, read as the reverse complement.
CCCGATGCTGAAAAAAGTCCCCTGAGCATCCGCGCCAAGGCGCTGGTATTCGTCGACCCGCGCTCGCGGCAATTACGCCAGGAGCTGGAACAGCTGGCACCGCGCTCGATCTCGGTACTGATTCGTGGTGAAACCGGCAGCGGCAAGGAACTGCTGGCCCGGCACATCCACCGCGCCAGTGATCGCGGCGGTTTGTTCGTCTCGGTCAATTGCGGAGCAATCAGCCCAACCTATGCCGACGCCGAATTGTTCGGCTATGCCGCCGGCAGCTACAGCGGTTCTGCCAGCAGCCGCGCCGGTTGGTTCGGTTCGGCCAACGGTGGCACGTTGTACCTGGATGAAATCGGCGACCTGCCGCTGCCGATACAAATCAAATTGCTCGCCGCCCTGGAAAACCACGAAGTGACCCGCGTCGGTGCGCATCAACCGAGCCCGGTGGACGTGCGCCTGGTCGCCGCTACCAGTATCGACCTGGCCCAGGCTGTCGCCGCCGGGAAATTCCACGAGCGGCTCTACCATTACCTCAGCGAAGGTCAACTCGAACTACCAGCACTGCGCGAACGTGTGGGCGACATCCTGTCGTTGGCCGAATACTTCCTCGGCATCTACAGCCAGCGCCTGGACCTGCCAGTGCCGTTGATCAGCGAGGCCGCGCAAGCGGTGCTGGAGCGACATAGCTGGCCGGGCAATACCCGTGAGCTGGAAAACGTCATTCACTTTGCGCTGTTGGTGAGTACCGGCGACGAGATTTTGCCGGAGCATTTGAATTTGCCTGATGAAGGGCTGAAGCAGATCGAACAGCAGCTCAAGCGGATACTCGGAAGCGGCTCCACCACTGAGAAAGAAGCCTTGAGACGCCTTCTACAAAACGCCGGCCTCCTGTAGGAGCTGCCGCAGGCTGCGATCTTTTGATTTTCAGCTGCCTTGAGGTCACAAAGGAGCAAAATCAAAAGATCGCAGCCTGCGGCAGCTCCTACATGGGTTGTGGCGATGTATGAACAAAATGGAATATGAAAGTGAATAAAAGATATTGTTCGGGAATAAAAAATCCCGGTATTGTCCGCGTCACGCCAGCGATAGCACTTCACTGGCACCTAAATATCTAGCCGTCGCCACAAGCGACCGTGATTTTCGATAAGGACACTGCATGAAAAAGGTTCTGTTGTTCACCGCACTGGCGGCTGCCCTGACTGCGGGCCTGGCACAGGCTGGCGAGAAACTGGTGGTTGCGGCGACCCCGGTTCCACACGCCGAGATTCTCGAACTGATAAAGCCAACCCTCGCCAAAGAAGGCGTGGACCTGGAAATCAAGGTTTTCACCGACTACGTTCAGCCAAACGTGCAGGTCGACCAGAAGCGTCTGGACGCCAACTACTTCCAGACCCTGCCGTACCTGAAGAGCTTCAACGAAGGCAAAGGCACTCACCTGGAAACCGTGATCGGCGTTCACGTCGAACCGTTCGGTGGCTACTCGAAGAAAGTCAAAACCCTGGCCGAGCTGAAAGACGGCGCGACCATTGCCATCCCTAACGAAGGCAGCAACAGCGGCCGTGCCCTGATCCTGTTGCAGAAGGCTGGCCTGATCGAGTTGAAAGACCCGAAGAACGCCCTGGCCACCCCGAAAGACATCGCCAAGAACCCGCACAACTTCAAGTTCAAGGAGCTTGAGTCCGCCATGCTGCCGCGTGTGCTGGACCAGGTTGACCTGGACATGATCAACACCAACTACGCGCTGGAAGCGGGCCTGAACCCGGCCAAGGATGCACTGGTGATCGAAGGTGCCGATTCGCCTTACGTCAACTTCCTGGTTGCTCGTCCTGATAACAAGGACAGCGTCGCCATCCAGAAACTGGCCAAGGCCCTGACCAGCCCGGAAGTGAAAGCTTTCATCGAGAAGAAGTACAGCGGCGCGGTTTTGCCAGCGTTCTGATTCACGAGGTAAACCCGTTCCAGGTTGCCAACGCCGACAGCTGAGACAGCGTCGGCGTGATCGTTCCCACGCAGAGCGTGGGAACAATCCATGTGCCTCAATCCGGCCAATACCACGCCGGCTCATCCAGCATCCGCTGCCCGACAATCCCGGTTTGCCCGAGGTTTTTCTCCAGCACGATGCAATTGCACTGCGGGTCCTCTTGCAGTGCCGAAATCAGGCGTCGCGCATGGGACACCACCCACACCTGGCATTGCTCCGACGCCCGGATAATCAGCCTCGCCAGCGCTGGCAGCAGATCCGGATGCAGACTGGTTTCCGGTTCGTTCAGCACCATCAATGTCGGCGGCCGGGGCGTCAGCAGTGCCGCCACCAATAGCAAGTAACGCAACGTCCCGTCCGACAACTCAGCCGCCGACAACGGCCGCAGCAAACCTTCCTGATAGAACTCGATAGCAAAGCGTCCGCCGGGAAGCGGTTCGATGTGCAGTCGTGCACCGGGAAATGCGTCACTGATCGCGTTGCGCAATGCCTCGGGGTCGCCGATTTCGATAATGGTCTGCAATGCTGCCGCCAGGTCCCGACCGTCGTGGTGCAATACCGGGGTGCGGGTGCCCAGTTGTGGCTGACGCACCAGAGCGTCGGCATCGCTGCGAAAGTGATCGTAGAAGCGCCAGCGGCGGATGAACTCACGGGTCTCCAGGACTTCCGGCGAAGTACGCAGGCTGCCGACCTGATCGAACAGGCTGTCGAAATTCGGCGTGTGTTGCGCCAGCACGTCCCAGCTGCGGTTGGACCGACTGCGAATCAGCGGGCCGTCACGATCTACCAAAACGCTTGCTGGGCGATAGAACGTCCCGGCCCACAGACATTCGCGCTTGATTTGCGGGTCGAGGCTGAAACGTGACGGAATGGGTAAAGGGTTTCCAGGGAGCATGAAATGACCATTCGAATCGGGCAGCCCCAGGCTGATCGAGTATCCGAATTCTTCTCCGGTAAATCCCAATCGCAAACGCTTCACGCCCTGTCGCACCGACGTCTCTACCGGCACTTCGCCATTGCGCATGCGCCGGGTGATGGTTTCCGGGCCGGCCCAGAAGGTCGAATGAAGTCCACCCTCGCGAGCCAACGCATTGACCACGCCACCCTGAGCCGTTTCCGCCAATAGGCGCAGCGCGCGGTAGAGATTGGATTTACCACTGCCGTTGGGGCCAGTAATCAGGTTCAACCGACCCAGCGGAATGACCAGTTTGTTGATCGAGCGGTAATTGGCCACCGCGAGGGTCTTGAGCATGAAGGACGTTCTCTGTAGGCGCTGCCGGAGACTGCGATCTTTTTTGATTCTTATCATTTAAATGCAAAAGATCTCAGCCTTTCGCAGCTCCTGTGTAGGAAATGACGATTATTGCGTGGGCGAAGGTTAATCCCTGTTCTAAGCTCACATGCGAATCGCGCCCGTTAAACGCAAAGGAGTCTGCATGGTTGTTCCCGGATTGAAAATCGCGCTTGGCCTGAGCCTGTTGGCTTTGCTGAGCGCATGCAGTGAAGAGGCGCCGGTCGAAAAGAACCGGCCCCGGGTTTTCGTGCAAGAGGTCAAGCTGGCCGACTACGCCGTCAACATCACGTTGACCGGTGATGTCCAGGCCCGGGTGCAGACTGAGTTGTCGTTCCGCGTCGGGGGCAAGATCATCCAGCGTATGGTGGATGTCGGTGACCGGGTCTCGGCCAGGCAGGTGCTCGCCCGGCTCGATCCCAAGGACCTGCAGACCAACGTCGATTCGGCCCAGGCCCAGGTCGTCGCCGAGCAGGCCAAGGTCAAGCAGAACGCCGCGGCCTTCGTGCGCCAGCAGAAATTGTTGCCCAAGGGCTATACCAGCCAGAGCGAATACGATTCCGCCCAGGCGGCCTTGCGCAGCACCCAAAGTTCGCTCGCGGCTGCCGAGGCGCAACTGGCCAACGCCCGTGAACAATTGAGCTACACCGCGTTGATCGCCGACGCACCGGGCGTGATCACGGCGCGGCAGGCCGAGGTCGGCCAGGTGGTGCAGGCCACGGTGCCGATTTTCAGTCTGGCCCGGGACGGGGATCGGGATGCGGTGTTCAACGTCTACGAGTCGCTACTGGCCGAGCCACCGTCGGACAGGGCGGTGGTGGTCAGTCTGCTGGATAATCCGGCGGTCAAGACCACCGGGACCGTGCGGGAAGTCACTCCGGCCGTCTCCGAGCAAACGGGTACGGTGCAGGTCAAAGTCACCCTCGACAGCTTGCCGCCAGGGATGCAATTGGGCTCGGTGGTGAGTGCCACCGCCAATACCCGGGGCAAGTCCGCCGTGGAGCTTCCGTGGTCGGCGCTGACCAAAAATGTCAGCGAGCCGGCGGTGTGGCTGGTGGATGGGGAGGGCAAGGCGCAATTGCACAACGTCAAGGTTGGCCGCTACCTGACCGGTAAAGTCATCATCAGCGCCGGACTGACCGGCGGTGAAAAAGTCGTCGTCGCGGGCGGTCAGTTGCTGCACCCCGGTGTGACGGTGGAAATCGCCGAAGACACCTACAAGGATTTGTCTGTGGGGACTGCGCAATGAAGCGTCTGTTAGTGGTGCTCGCCGGTATGATGCTGCTGGCCTGCTCGAAAGAAGAACCCGCCCCGGAAATAGTGCGTCCAGTGTTGTCGATCACGGTCCAGGCCCTGGATGAGCAGAATCTCGGGCGTTTCGCGGGCAGCATCCAGGCCCGTTATGAAAGCAATATCGGTTTCCGAGTGCCGGGGCGCATAGCCAGTCGCAGCGTCGATGTCGGTGCCGAAGTCGACAAAGGGGCCTTGCTCGCCACGCTTGATCCCACCGACCAGCAGAACCAGTTGCGTTCGGCCGAGGGCGACCTGGCGAGTGTCCAGGCGCAACTCATCAACGCCCAGGCCAGCGCCCGGCGACAGCAGCAATTGTTTGATCGCGGGGTGGGCTCCCAGGCGCAGCTCGACAGCGCACTCACCGACCTGAAAACCACCCAGGCCTCGCTCGACCAGGCCAAGGCCGCGGTCAGCCAGGCCAGGGACCAGCTCAACTATGTCGAGTTGCGCGCCGATCACAAGGCCGTGGTCACGGCGTGGAGTGCCGAAGCCGGGCAGGTCGTCACCGCGGGTCAGCAGGTGGTCACTTTGGCGCAGCCGGACATCAAGGAAGCGGTGATCGACCTGCCCGACACCTTGATCGACCAGTTGCCCGCCGACGTGGTGTTCCAGGTTGCCTCGCAACTGAACCCGAACATTGCCACCACGGCCATTGTGCGTGAAATCGAACCCCAGGCCGAAAGTGCGACCCGAACCCGGCGCGCACGCCTGACGCTGACCGAAACACCGCCGGCGTTTCGCCTCGGCACGGCGATCAGCGTGACCTTGAGTAGCGCGATCAAGCCGCGCATCGAGCTCCCCCTGAGTGCCTTGCAGGAGGTCGACGGCAAAAACCGCGTCTGGATCATTGATGCGCAGACGCAAACGGTTTCTCCAAGGGATGTCAGCATCGTCAGCCGTACGCAAACTACGGTGGTGCTGGCCAACGATATCAAGGCTGGCGAGCGAGTCGTCAGTGCCGGTGTGAACAGCCTCAAGCCGGGGCAGAAAGTGAAAGTCGATGAGGGCAACCCACAATGAAAGGGAGTTTCAACTTATCCGAATGGGCCCTCAAGCATCAGTCGTTCGTCTGGTATTTGATGTTTGTTTCTCTGCTGATGGGCGTCTTCTCGTACCTGAACCTGGGTCGCGAGGAAGACCCGTCGTTCACCATCAAGACCATGGTGATCCAGACCCGCTGGCCCGGTGCAACCCAGGAAGAAACCCTCAAGCAGATCACCGACCGTATCGAGAAAAAGCTCGAAGAGCTTGATTCCCTCGACTACGTGAAAAGCTATACCCGCCCTGGCGAATCCACGGTCTACGTGTACTTGCGCGATACCACCAAGGCCAAGGACATCCCGGAAATCTGGTACCAGGTGCGCAAGAAAATCGGCGACATCCGCTACTCGTTTCCCCAGGGCATTCAGGGGCCGTCGTTCAACGACGAGTTCGGTGACGTGTTTGGTTCGATCTACGCCTTCACCGCCGATGGCCTGTCGTTGCGCCAGTTGCGCGATTACGTCGAGCAGGCGCGCGCCGATATCCGCGGTGTGCCGGGGCTGGGCAAGATCGAGATGGTCGGCCAGCAGGACGAAGTGCTCTACCTGAATTTCTCGACACGCAAACTGGCGGCGCTGGGCATCGACGAGCAGCAAGTCGTACAAGCCCTGCAGACCCAGAACGCCGTGACGCCGTCCGGGGTGATCGAAGCCGGTCCGGAGCGAATTTCCGTGCGCACGTCCGGGCAGTTCATTTCCGAGAAGGATCTGGCCAACGTCAACTTGCGGCTCAATGACCGTTTCTATCGCCTGGCCGATATCGCCGATATTCGCCGTGGTTACGTCGACCCGTCGACCCCGGAATTTCGCTTCAATGGCCAACCCGCCATCGGTTTGGCCATTGCGATGCAAACGGGCGGCAACATCCAGGACTTCGGTAAGGCCCTGCACCAGCGCATCAGCGAGCTCACGGCGGATCTGCCAGTAGGCGTCGGTGTGCACAACGTGTCCGATCAGTCTGTCGTCGTGGAAGCGGCCGTAGGCGGGTTCACCAGTGCGTTGTTCGAAGCCGTGGTGATCGTGTTGGTGGTCAGCTTCATCAGCCTCGGCGTACGCGCGGGGCTGGTGGTGGCGTGCTCGATCCCGCTGGTGCTGGCGATGGTCTTCGTGTTCATGGAATACAGCGGCATCACCATGCAGCGAATTTCCCTCGGCGCATTGATCATCGCTCTCGGACTCCTGGTGGATGACGCGATGATCACCGTCGAGATGATGGTCTCGCGTTTGGAACTGGGCGAAACCAAGGAACAGGCCGCGACCTTTGCCTACACTTCGACCGCCTTCCCGATGCTCACCGGTACGCTGGTAACAGTGGCGGGTTTCGTCCCCATTGGTCTCAATGGCAGCTCAGCCGGTGAATACACCTTCACCCTGTTTGCGGTCATTGCAGTGGCCATGTTGGTCTCGTGGGTTGTCGCGGTGTTGTTCGCCCCGGTGATTGGCGTGCACATCCTCAGTACCAATGTGAAGCCGCACTCGGCGGAGCCCGGGCGCCTCGGGCGGGCGTTCAATGGCGGCCTGCTGTGGAGCATGCGTAACCGCTGGTGGGCGATCGGCATAACGGTGCTGCTGTTCGGGTTGTCGGTGGTCGGCATGCGCTTTGTGCAGAACCAGTTCTTCCCGGCCTCGGATCGCCCGGAAATCCTGGTGGATCTGAACCTGCCGCAAAATGCCTCGATTGATGAAACCCGCAAAGCCGTGGATAAACTTGAAGCGACCCTCAAGGGCGACCCCGACATCGTGCGCTGGAGTACCTACATCGGCCAGGGCGCGATTCGTTTCTACCTGCCCCTCGACCAGCAACTGCAGAACCCTTACTACGCTCAGCTGGTGATTGTGAGTAAAGACTTCGAGACGCGCGCAGCCCTCAGTGACCGCCTGCGCGAACGCCTGCGCAAAGACTTCGTCGGCATCGGCAGTTTCGTCCAGGCCCTGGAAATGGGCCCACCCGTGGGGCGGCCGATCCAGTACCGCGTCAGCGGCCCGGACATCGACCAGGTGCGCAAGCACGCCATCGATCTGGCCAGCCAACTGGACAAGAACCCGCACATCGGTGAAATCATTTTCGACTGGAACGAGCCAGGCAAGGTACTGCGCATCGACATCGCCCAGGACAAGGCGCGCCAGCTCGGCTTGTCGTCCGAAGACGTGGCGAACCTGATGAACAGCATCGTCAGCGGCTCGACGGTGACCCAGGTCGACGACGATATCTATCTGATCAACGTGGTCGGTCGCGCCGTGGACGCCGAGCGGGGCTCACCGGATACCCTGCAGAACCTGCAGATCCTCACACCGGGCGGCACCTCCATTCCACTGCTGGCGTTTGCCTCCGTGCGCTACGAACTCGAGCAACCGCTGGTGTGGCGTCGCGACCGCAAACCGACAATCACCATCAAGACGGCGGTCATCGGTGATATCCAGCCAACCGATCTGGTGACACAGCTCAAGCCGGATATCGAAAAATTCGCCGCCTCGTTGCCGGCTGGCTACAAGGTCGCCACGGGCGGTACGGTGGAGGAAAGCGCCAAGGCCCAGGGGCCGATCAACAAGGTGGTGCCGTTGATGGTGTTCCTGATGGCCACCTTCCTGATGATTCAGCTGCACAGCGTGCAGAAGATGTTCCTGGTGGCCAGCGTCGCGCCGCTGGGGCTGATTGGCGTGGTGCTGGCGCTGGTGCCGACCGGAACGCCGATGGGCTTCGTGGCGATCCTCGGCATCCTGGCGCTGATCGGTATCATCATCCGCAACTCGGTGATCCTGGTGACCCAGATCGATGAGTTCGTGGCACAAGGTTCGTCACCCTGGGATGCGGTGGTGGAAGCTACCGAGCATCGTCGTCGACCGATCCTGCTGACCGCGGCGGCGGCGAGCCTGGGCATGATCCCGATTGCCCGGGAAGTGTTCTGGGGGCCGATGGCCTACGCGATGATTGGCGGGATCATCGTCGCCACCTTGCTGACGCTGCTGTTTTTGCCGGCCTTGTATGTGGCCTGGTACAAGATTCGCGAGCCGAAGAAAGAAGTGCGCTAAGACGAGCGCTGCGCGCTCATCGCGGGCAAGCCCGCGATGGCGTCAGTACTGACTACGAAGACTTGCGCCATACACTCGCCAACCAAGGCTGCTGCTCGCGCGGCAGCCCCGCTGGCCGGTAGTAATGCTCCAGCTCCACAAAGCCCGCTTCGGTCAGCAATTGCTGCCATGCCTTCAGGTCGTGATACGACCCATAGCGTGGCCCGTTCCAGCCTTCCTGGTTGTCGCCACGGGGATTGGAACTGAACAACACACCACCTGCCTTCAATGCCGTGCGCAGCTCTTTCAATACCCGGGGCAGCTCCTGGCGCGGGATGTGAAACAACACCGCATTGGCAAAAATCCCATCGAAGCGTTCCTGAGGCAAATCCAGCTTCAGGAAGTCCTGCTGCCAGACCTCGCAACCGCTGTCCTCCCGGGCCATTTGCGCAAACTTCTGCGAGCCATCAAGGCCTACCGCCGTGTGGCCCATGCGCGTAAAGGTCTGCAGGTCGCGACCGGGACCACAGCCAAAATCGAGAATGTCGAACGGCGGCTCGCCCTGAATATGCCGCAACAGCGCGTCGATGTTCTGGCTGACATCGTGATCGCGGGTGCCTTCGCGGAAACTTTCGGCCACCGAGTTGTAATGGTCCAGAGTCGTGGACGTGATCTGCTCGAGGTCGGCGGGAGTCTGTTTCATGGTCGGCTGCGCAGGTAAAGGGAGATGCGCAAACTATAAGCGCTTTCGCGCTTTAAAGATCGCAGCCTGCGGCAGCTCCTACAGAGGAGCTCCCTGTAGGAGCTGCCGAAGGCTGCGATCTTTTGATCTTGATTCAGCTCTTCTTCATCCCCAGGCACTCAATGGAATGATCCACCATCGCCTTGGCAATCTCCAGCAAATGCCAGACCGAGAACACCATTGCACGGTCGGCGCCCTTTAGATGGTCGCCACATTGATAGGCTGTGACCGAGGCGCAGCGCAGCAGATCGGCGATGTAGAGTTGGGTGTCTTCGAAGCTCACGTCTTTGCTGACGTTGTAGAACCGCAGTTCGTCGGGCGGGGAGGGTTGATCGCCGGTGAGGTAGAAATCAATGGCGCGGTAGAGCGCTGATCGATCCCTGAGCGGGTCTTTTTCGGGGGGTGGGTCGGGTACTGATCTTTCCATGTGTTGCTCCTATTGCTGCATGGGAGCCGACACTTTTCGCCTACTAAACGATTGGGTGGCGGCTGTACGCAGGTTAGTAGGCCGGTCAATAGGAGAAACCGGTGCACCCGAAGGTACCCCACGCACAGCCACCATTTTCTGCATGCGGCAAAGTGCCGGACATGAGCATGGAATTGCTATGCGCCTATTGTTCCGGGCTACTAAACCCGATCACTGATGAGCAGTGACGGACCGAGACTAACCACGGAGTTTGGCAGGCGCAAGCGAGCGGAATAATCTAGGAAACGTCCTGCAAAGGAAAGGGATTGAGCCTTCAGAATTGCCGATTTTCTTGTACGAAATATCGCCAAGATCGCAGCCTTCGGCAGCTCCTACAGGGTGTACACATTCCCTGTGGCGCCACCCTGTAGGAGCTGCCGAAGGCTGCGATCTTTTGATCTTGATCTAACGTTTGTTCAATCCCCGAGCCAACCGATCCCCACCCAACTGAATCACCGCCACCAACGCCACCAGCAACACGATCACCGTCAGCATGATCTGGCTATCGAAGCGCTGATACCCATACCGATAGGCAATGTCCCCCAACCCACCGGCACCAATCGCCCCCGCCATGGCAGATGAGTTGATCATCGTCACCAGGGTGATGGTGAAGCCCCCGACAATCCCCGGCAGCGCCTCAGGCAACAGCACATGCCAGACGATGTGCTCACGTCGGCAGCCCATGGCCTGTGCGGCTTCGATCAAGCCGTGATCGACTTCGCGCAAGCTGACTTCAGCGATGCGCGCAAAGAACGGCGTAGCGGCGATGGTCAATGGCACCACGGCTGCCCAAACGCCGTACGTGGTACCGACGATCAAGCGAGTGAACGGAATCAACGCCACCATCAGGATCAGGAACGGAATCGAGCGGAACAGGTTTACGAAGGCACCCAGTGCGCGGTTAAGCGCCGGGGCTTCGTAGATGCCGCCCTTGGAACTGGTGACCAGGATCACTGCCAGCGGAATGCCCGCCAGCAGTGCAATCAACGACGACACGCCGACCATCAGAAACGTGTCGATGAAACCCTGCAGCAAGCGATCAAACCACATAACCCAATACCTCTACCTGTTGCGCCCAATGGCCGGCGCGTTCGCGCAGTTCTTCGGCGCCGAGGGGCGAACCTGTCACCGCCAGCAGCAGTTGCCCGAGCGCATGCCCCTGAATCCGTTCCACGCCACCCTGCAGCAAGCGCACGCGGCCACCGAGTGCACTGAACAGTGCGGCAAGGTCCGGTTCGGCCTGGGCCGTTCCGGTGAACTGCAGGCGCAGTACCACCGCGTCCTCTGCGGACTGCGGTTGCGGATGCAAGCGGCTTTGCAGCTCTGGCGGCAGGGCGTGTTGCAACGGTGCGAGCAGGGTCTTGCTGACCTCATGCTGCGGGTTGCCGAAGACTTCCCACACCGGGCCTTGTTCGACGATGCGCCCGTGTTCCAGCACCACGACGCGATCACAGATCTCGCGGATCACCGCCATTTCATGGGTGATCAGAATGATCGTCAGGCCCAGGCGCTGATTGATCTCGCGCAGCAGGCCGAGGATCGATTGCGTGGTCTCCGGGTCCAGTGCCGAAGTGGCTTCGTCGCACAGCAGAATCGCCGGGTCGTGAACCAGGGCGCGGGCGATGCCGACGCGCTGTTTCTGGCCGCCGGACAGTTGCGCCGGGTAAGCCTTGTGCTTGGCTTGCAAGCCCACCAGTTCCAGCAGTTCACGAACCTTCTGCTCGCGCTTTTCCTTGGGTACACCGGCGACTTTCAGCGGCAGCTCGACGTTCTGCCAAACCGTCTTGGCGGACATCAGGTTGAAGTGCTGGAAGATCATGCCGATGCGCCGACGCAATGCCACCAGACGGTCTTCATCGAACTCGCCGATGTTCACTTGATCGATCAGCACGCGCCCCGACGTCGGCTGTTCGAGGCGGTTGATGGTGCGGATCAGCGACGACTTGCCGGCGCCGCTACGACCGATGATGCCGAACACTTCACCGTGCTGGATCGCCAGGTCGATGCCCTGCAACGCGGCCACCGGACCTTGCTTGCCGTCATAGGTTTTACCCAGGCCGATGAAGCGCACGTGAGCGCGGTTCAGGTCCGGGTGCAGTTCGGTCTGTTCAGCTTTCTGGGGCTCTGGAATATCCAGTCGCCGTTGGATCGCAGCTGTCATGCTCAGCTCTCCCAACCGGCTTGGTAGAGCTTGCCGTGGGCTTTATCCAAGGCTGCGCGAACGGCTGGCGAGTGCTGGTAGATGTCGACGAACTTGATCAGGCGCGGGTCGGTTTTGCTCTTCGGCTGGATCACGAACTGGATCACGTATTCCTTGTGGTCGAGGCCGTCGAACAGCAGGGCAGAACCGGCGTCGAAGGTTTTAGCCAGGCGAATATAGGCCGGGTAGCCCTGGACGAGATCGGCGTCGTCGTAGGCACGTACCAGTTGCACGGCTTCGACTTGCAGGATCTTGATGTTCTTCGGGTTGGCGATGATGTCTTCTTCGGTGGCCTTGTAGCCGACCCCCGGTTTAAGCGTGATCAAGCCGGCCTTGGCCAACAGCTGCAAGCCACGCCCGCTGTTGATCGGGTCGTTGGCGATGGCCACGCTGGCGCCTTGCGGTAGCTCGTCGAAGCTTTTGTACTTCTTCGAGTAGAGACCGACATTGTTGATGATCCCCGGTGCAAAGGGCACCAGGTCAAACCCTGAGGCATTCTTGGCGTTTTCCAGGAACGGGATGTGTTGGAAGTAGTTCACGTCGATGTCGCCGGCGGCGAGGCTGACGTTGGGCGCGATCCAGTCGGTGAATTCCACCAGTTCAACTTTCAGGCCTTGTTTGCCGGCCTCTTCTACGGCCGCTTCCAGAGGAATGGCGAAGGCGGCGGTGGTGCCGATTTTCAGCGGCGCGTCGGCGGCGAAAACCGTAGAGCTGAACAGGCCGAGGGCCAGGGCCAGTGCTTTGACTGGGTTAGAGAGAGAGTGCTTGGTCATGATGTTTATTCCAGTCAAGTTATGGCCGATCGTTCCCACGCTCTGCGTGGGAATGCCTCTCGGGACGCTCCGCGTCCCTGCGGCTGTGACGCGGAGCGTCACTGGCTGCATTCCCACGCAGAGCGTGGGAACGATCAGTTACAAGGGTTAGTGTCGGTAGTGAGATCCGGTGTGTTGCTCAGGCAAATGCGCCCCTTCGTGAAACAGCTTTTCGCGCAACGAGCCACCGTCATAGGCGGTCTTGTACGACCCACGCCGTTGCAACTCCGGGATCACCAGCTCAATGAAATCCACATAGCTTTCCGGTGTGACGATGCGCGTCAGGTTGAAGCCGTCCAGGCCGGTTTCGGCGATCCACGATTCCAGCTCATCGGCCACTTGCCCGGGCGAGCCGACCACGGTGATGTAGCGGCCACCCAGGGCGTGTTGCTCCAGCAATTTGCGCCGGGTCCAGTCGTTGTTCTGCAGGTTTTTGGTCGCCGACTGGATCGCGTTGCTCTTGACGTACTGGATCGGTTCGTCGATGCCATACTCGGAAAAATCGATGCCGGTGGAGGCCGAAAAATGCGCCACGCCGGCCTCGGCGCTGGCGTAGCTCAGGTATTCGGCGTGCTTGGCCCAAGCGAGTTCTTCAGTTGCGCCGACGATCACGTTCAAGCCCATGAACACTTTGATGTCCTCAGGGTTGCGCCCGGCCTCGACGGCGCTGGCGCGAACCTTGTCCACCTGGACCTTGGTCGACGGTTTGTTCTGGCCGCTGATGAACACGCACTCGGCGTGGCGCCCGGCGAACAGCAAACCGCGATCGGAACTACCCGCCTGGAATAGCACCGGGGTGCGCTGCGGTGACGGCTCGCACAGGTGATAACCCTCCACCTGATAGAACTCGCCCTTGTGTTCGACCTTGTGTACTTTTTCAGGCGCAGCGTAGATGCGCTGCTGCGGATCGTTGAGTACCGCGCCGTTTTCCCAACTGCCTTCCCAGAGTTTGTAGAGCACCTCCAGGTATTCATCGGCCTGGTCGTAGCGGCGGTCATGCTCGACTTGTTCGTTCAGGCCCATGGCCTTGGCCGCGCTGTCGAGGTAACCGGTGACGATGTTCCAACCGACTCGACCGCGACTCAGATGATCCAGCGTCGACATGCGCCGGGCGAACAGGTACGGCGGTTCGTAGGTGAGGTTGGCGGTGAGGCCGAAGCCAAGGTTTTTCGTCACCGCAGCCATCGCCGAAACCAGCAGCAACGGGTCGTTGACCGGCAGCTGGATCGACTCTTTGAGCGGCACGTCCACCGAGTTCTGGTACACGTCATAGACGCCGACGATATCCGCGATGAATAAGCCGTCGAACAACCCGCGTTCCAGCACCTGTGCCAGTTCGGTCCAGTATTCGATCGTCTTGTACTGGGTCGAGGTGTCCCGTGGATGCGTCCACAAGCCATGGTTGATGTGCCCGATGCAGTTCATGTTGAACGCGTTGAGCAGGATCTTCTTTTTCGCCTCGGCCATCAGATGGTCCCCCGCAGTGGCGGGTTTTCATCGTTGAGGTAGTAGTTGCCGACTGCGTGATATTTCCAGCGCACCGGGTCGTGCAGGGTATGCACCCGGGCGTTGCGCCAATGGCGATCCAGACCGTGCTCGATCAGGGTGGCCTGGCTGCCGGCCAATTCGAACAAGGTGGTGCCGGCGGCGAGGGAAATTTCAGTGCTGATGGCGCGAGCCTCGGCGACCGCAATCGACGCGGCAGCGACGCTCTCGGCATGAGTATCGGCCTGGGCCTTGTCGAGCAATTCACCAGCGCGCTCAAGCAAGGCTTCGGCAGCGTGCAGACGAATGCTCAAATGGCCGAAACTCTTGAGGGTCAGTGGGTCGTCGCTGGCTTTTTCATGGGTGGCGTCGATCCATGGCCGGGTTTTGGTGCGCACGAAATGCAGCGCGTCTTCATAGGCCGCGCGGGCGATGCCGGTGTCGATGGCGGCATGGAGAATCTGCGCCAGCGGGCCGACCGGTGTCGGCCGCTCGAAGGCGGTCTGGAACGGAATCACGTCTTCGGCGGCCACAAAGACCTCTTCGAACACCACCGAGCCGCTACCGGTGGTGCGCTGGCCGAAGCCGCTCCAGTCGTCGATCACCGTCAGGCCCTTGCTGTTGCGCGGGACAAAAGCCAGTTGCTGCACGCCGTTTTCATCGATCACCGAGGTCGGGATGCGCTGGGCGTAGATCGCGCCGGTGGCGTAGAACTTTCGACCGTTGATGCGATAGCCATCGCCATCGCGTGTCAGACGGGTGACGCGATCATGGGCGGTTTTTGTCCCCAGCTCTGCCAGTGCATTACCAAAGCGCTGGCCGGCCAGTACTTCGGCGTACAGGCGCTTTTTCTGCGCTTCGCTGCCATTCACGCGTAGCACTTCCAGCGCATAGAAGTGGTTCTGCGGGATTTGCCCGAGGGAACCATCCGCTTGGGCGATCAGTGCGATGACCTTGGCCAGGGTGACGTTGGAAACGCCCGCGCCGCCATACGCCTTCGGCACGCTGATGCCCCACAGGCCCGAGCGGGAGAACACCTCCAGCTCGGGGTGTGGCAAGCGACGTTCACGGTCGCGCAGGGCGCTGTCGCGTTTGAAATCTTCGGCCAGATCGCTGGCGACGATCAGGGCTTGCTCATCGCTGGTGATGACTGCGACGTGTTGAGAAAGGGTCATGTGTTTCTCCAGAGCTCTGGTAAAAAAGTGTCTGGCCGTCAAATCCAGGAATGCCGAGCCGGCAACGTGCCGTTCAGGTAATAGGCGCCAACCGCGTGGTATTTCCAGCGCACCGGGTCATGCAGGGTGTGCACCCGGGCGTTGCGCCAATGGCGGTCGAGGTTGAACTCGGCAAGGGTGGCGCGGCTGCCGGCCAGCTCGAACAGCTTTTCACTGGCCAGCAACGAGATTTCGGTGGTCAACACTTTGGCTTCGGCGACGGCAATCGAAGCGCGGGCAGCGGACTCAGCGGTGAGCGGTGCGGCGCTCACCTGGTCGAGCACCTGCCCGGCCTTGCGCAGCAGCGCTTCGGCGGCGTGCAGTTCGATTTTCAGCTTGCCGATATCGGCGATGACGTACAGGTCATCGCTGGCCCGTTCAACGTTGGCGTCAACCCATGGCCGGGCGCGGGTTTTCACGAACTTGATGGCGTCATCAATCGCGCCCCGGGCGATGCCGGCATCGATGGCCGCCTGGATCAGTTGCGAAACCGCGCCCTGAGTATTGGGCTTTTCATTGATCTTCCAGTTATCCACCACCAGCTCGGCGTCGACTCGCACGTTGTTGAGCAAAATGGTGCCGCTGGCGGTGGTGCGCTGGCCAAAACCGGACCAGTCATCGACGATGCGCAACCCCGGCGTACCGCGACGAACGAAGGCCAGCACTTGCTTGCCGTCGTCATTGAGCGCCTTGACCGCGACCCAGTGCGCGAACAGCGCGCCGGTGGAATAAAACTTCTGGCCGTTGAGGACAAAACCGTCGCCATCGGCAGTGATGCGCGCCTTGAGTTCAAGGGTGTTTTTAGCGCCACGTTCCGGTCCGGCATTACCAATGCGCCAGCCTTCGAGCACGCTTTTGAACAGCTGTTTTTTCTGCGCTTCGGTAGCGCTGCCGAGTATCAGGTTCAGGATGCCGAACTGGTTCTGCGGAATCTGCCCCAAGGCCGGGTCCGCCGCGGAAATGATCGCGAACACCTCGGCGAGGGTGACGAAGGAAACCTCTGGACCACCGTACTCGCGGGGAATGGCAATGCTGCCCAGGCCGCTTCGAGTGAATTGTTCGATTTCCGACCACGGCAACTTGCGTTGCTGGTCGCGCCTGGCCGCCTGCAAGAGAGCGACTTGCGCCAGTTCATGGGCGGCCTTGATGGCTTGGGCGTCGTTGCGCAGCACTTGCGCGGGCAACAACAATGGGGCGATGTCCAGGTCACTCTGGACGATTGCATCAGCCAGACTGGACATCAGTGCCACTCCTTGGCTACACGCAATGCCCTGGCGATCTGCACTGGGGTGATTGTGTTCCGGACCATACCTACCTCACATCTCATGAAAACGCCGCGGGGTGCGGCGAACGAAAACAAGAATGTCCGGTGGTCCGGTGTATATACCCTAATCTTGTATAAATATTTTTAAAACTAACTTTTAGGAATATGCATAGAAGGTCCCAAGATCGCAGCCATCGCTAGCGATGTTCCGCGGCCTGGAGGTGATCGCTCTTCGGCTCCTTGAGGTAGGGATTGGCACAACCAATCTTCAATGTCCGTGCGGGTGCCCAGCGAGAATTGTTGCCTACGCGATCGAGGATGCAGTAAGTCACTTCAAGTCGCAGGTCTTCGCCGGCTTCCAGAATGATCGCCGGAGGCACCCAGACCTGAACCGGCTGGCCCACATCGCGTTCCTTGAGTGGGGGCAAATCCATGCGGGCATCGCCCCATCGCAAGGTAATTTCGTCATCGGCGGCCATGTTCACATAGGGCTCGATGGTCACCGGCACGCCACGCTTGATCTGGTTAGGGTTCACTCCCTGGCGTCGAATTGTCCCGGGAATGTTTACCGGGGCCAGGCTCTGATTTTCGTCACCACTGAACGCAGATACCTGCCCGCCCGGACACTCGAGCTTGGACTGCACGCGCTGGGCGGGGGATACGATCGGTGCTTGTCCTATCTGCATGATTCGATAGTGGACGTATGAAGAGCCGCTAGCGATAAAACTCTCGGGTACCCGTAGCTGGACGGGTTGGCCAATCTCGTTGGCCGTCAGGACCCTGGAAGCGACGAAGCAGTTGTCCCAGAACAGTTCGATCAGGTCGCCTTCGTCCATCGCGGGGTAGGGCGGCACCTCGATCAGCAAGTGCGTCGCCGAGGCGAGGTTGATCCCTACCTTGTGCGATTGCGCGAGAGTCGGGGCGGCAAGTCCTGTTTTAGTTGAGGTGCTTTTCATGGAAGTCTCCTTGATGTTTTGCAATGAAGTCCGTTTGGGGAAAACAAAACGTGAATTCGAACAGCAAAACCGTTCATTACTTTGAGTTTAAATAATGACTGGGCGCGAGCGGTGCCGCTGGAAAGAGACTAGATAAGAGTTAGCTAGAGTAAGTGTCAATAGAGTGGGTTGGTTAAAAGGGATGTCTGGCGTTATTCAGAATTATCCTACGCTTTGAAGTTAATAAACTGTCCAGATACGTCGAATATACTTGCCAAGGGCGCCATCTTTTGAGGGTTGGTGTTGCTTGGGCGGTGGTCGAGAATCAGTCATTAAACTGTTGCGCTATACATATATGTATCGAGTGCACTGACAAAATATGCTTGTCGCGCACAGGTATATAAATATTCTAAGGATTGGGTTTTGTGGCAGGAAGGTGTCACTTCCATCCATGGAAGTTGACAAGTGTTACGAGGGATTTAATGGTGTGCGTTGTTCAGGAACTTGCTGAGAAACTGTTTCGTGCGCTCTTCCTTGGGGTTGGCAAACAATGCCTTGGCCTCGCCTTGTTCGACGATCACACCCTTGTCAAAAAACACCACGCGATTGGCCACGTCACGGGCGAAAGCCATTTCGTGGGTGACGATGACCATGGTGCGGTTCTCGTCGGCCAGGCCGCGGATGGTCGCCAGCACTTCACCCACAAGCTCCGGGTCGAGTGCCGAGGTCGGTTCGTCGAACAGAATCACTTCCGGTTCCATCGCCAGCGCGCGGGCAATCGCCACGCGCTGTTGCTGACCACCGGAAAGGCGGCGCGGGTAGGCGTCCTCCTTGCCTGCCAGGCCGACCTTGGCCAACAGCTTTTTACCCAGGGCAACGGCGTCGGCGTGCGGGATCTTCTTGACGATGATCGGGCCTTCGATAACGTTTTCCAGGGCTGTGCGGTGGGGGAACAGGTTGAAGTTCTGAAACACGAAGCCCACGTGCTGGCGCAAACGGCGCACCAGGCTCTGTTGCTGGTTCAATGGGCGGCTGGTATCGACTTCGATGTCGCCGACCTTGATCCGGCCGCTGGTGGGTGCTTCGAGGAAGTTCAGGCAGCGCAGGAAGGTGGTCTTGCCCGAGCCGCTTGGCCCGATGATTGCCACCACCTCACCTTCCTTCACTTGCAGATCGATGCCGTTGAGCACGACTTGACCCTTGAACTGCTTTGTCAGTTTTTCCACGACAATCATGGGGTCAGGACTCCTGGTCGTGCCGATTGACCCGTGCTTCCAACTGGTTCTGCAGGTGCGATAGCACCGTGGCCAGGACCCAGTAGATCAGCGCGGCGGCAAGGTACATGGTGAACACTTCGAAGGTGCGTGCGGTAATCAGTTGCGCCTGGCGGAACAGCTCCGGCACTTGGATGGTAGCGGCCAGCGCGGTGTCCTTGACCAGCGAGATAAAGCTGTTGCCCAGTGGCGGCAATGCGGTACGCATCGCTTGCGGCAGGATGGCCCGGCGCAATGTTTGCGCACGGGTCATGCCGATACTGGCAGCGGCTTCCCACTGCCCGCGTTCAATCGAACCGATCGCGGCGCGCAGGATTTCGCAGGCGTAGGCCGCCATGTTCAGCGAGAAGCCGATCAGGGCCGCGGGCAGTGGATCGAGTTCCATGCCCAATTGCGGCAAGCCGTAATAGATCACGAACAGTTGCACCAGCAACGGCGTGCCGCGAAAGAACGACACGTAGATGCGGGCCAGCCAGTTGACCGATTTGAAGCGCGACAGGCGCATCAACGCCAGACCGAACCCCATCACCAGGCCGAAGAACATTCCGCCCAGGCTGAGGATGACCGTGTAATACGCGCCCTTGAGCAGAAAGGGCGCGGAATCCAGTGCGAGTTGGAAAGCAGCTTCCATTATTTGGTGACGTCAGCTTGGAAGTACTTTTCCGAGATCTTGGCCAGGGTACCGTCGGCACGCAACTCGTCGAGAGCCTTGTTCACGGCAGCCAGCAGTTCCGGCTCGCCTTTGCGCAGGGCAATACCGGCTTCCTGGCGGGAGAACGCCTGGCCGGCAGCGACGGTTTTCGGTGCTTTCTTGGCGTATTCAAGCGCGGCGAGGCGGTCAATCAGGATGGCGTCTGTACGACCGTTGTTGAGGTCGGCGAACTTGGTCGGATCATCGTCGTAGGTGCGCACGTCGGCGCCTGGTACGTTGGCTCTTACCCACTGTTCGTAGTTGGTGCCAAGGCCCACGCCGACTTTCTTGCCGGACAGGTCAGCGGCGCTCTTGATGTTCAGCGCGGCTTCCTTGTCCTTCAGCACCAACGCCTGGATACCGGAAACGGTGTATGGCTCGGAGAAGTCATACTTCTTCTTGCGTTCGTCGGAGATGGTCACCTGGTTGACCACTATGTCCAAGCGCTTGGATTCGAGAGCGGCGAGAATGCCGTCCCACTTGGTTGGCTGAATCTTGGCCTTGACGCCCAGCTTCTGGGCCAGGGCTTCGGAGAGCTCGACCTCGAAACCCGAAAGCTTGCCGTTTTCATCGACGAAGCTGAACGGAGGATAAGTACCTTCCAGGCCGACGTTGATCACGCCTTTATCCTTGATCTGTTTCAGTTGCTCACCGGCCCATGCCTGGCCGATCAGGCCGGCGCTCAGCGCCAGACCTAGCGAACCCACCAGCAGATTTCGACGTAGTGCGGAAAAATTCATGACAAGCCCCTGTGTTTTCTTATGGAAGACGCTTAAGGAAAGTTGGCAAAATCGGGATTTGGACGACTGCGATATCCTGCCTTAAAGCAGCGCACGCGTCTCGTTACAAATTCGCCTGGGGCGTGACTATATGATGGCGCTTTTAGATTAGAAAATAATAAATTCTATTTTTATTATTTCTTAAGGGAATATGTGTTGCCCGGGAAGATCGCAGCCTTCGGCAGCACCTACAGAGGCTGCGATCTTTGATCTTGGCTCTTTACAGAAAGCTTGTATAGGCGAACAACGCTGGCGCTCCACCAGTGTGCAGGAAGATGATCGGCCCTTCATTGAAACGCTGGCGCCCGATCCCGTCCAACAACCCCGCCATGGCCTTGCCCGTGTAGACCGGGTCCAGCAGCAGGCCTTCCTGACCAGCCACCAGCTTCACCGCTGCCAACGTCCCGGCATTGGGCTCGCCATAGCGCGGTGCGAAGTATTCATCCCACAACTCAACCTTGAAGCTCGCCGGCAATGGCATCTCCAGCAACTCGGCGGTACGCTCGGCCAGGCCCTGGACTTTTGGCCGCTGATCTTCATCGCTGCGAGAAACGGTGACGCCGATGACTGGCAAATCCGGCAACGCTTCACTCAACGCCAGTGCCAGGCCACTGTGTGTCCCGGCACTGCCCGAGGCCAGGACGACGGCGGCGAAATTCAACCCGGTGTCCTTGATCTGCTCGGCCAGTTCCAGCCCGGCTCGTACATACCCCAAGGCACCCAGCGCATTCGAGCCACCGATCGGCACCAGGTACGGCTTCTTGCCGTTGCTGCGCAGACGGTTGGCCAAGGCTTGCAGTTGCTCATCGGCGTTATCCAGGTTCTCTACCAACTCAACCTTGGCATCGAACAGGTCCAGCAACAGCCGATTGCCGTTGCCGACGTAGTTGGCGTCGTCGGTGCCCAGCGGGTTTTCCAACAGGGCCACGCAACCCAGGCCCAGCTTGGCGGCAATGGCCGCGGTCTGGCGCACATGGTTGGACTGCAGAGCCCCGGCAGTGATCAATGTATCGGCGCCTTGGGCCAAGGCGTCGGCTGCCAGGAATTCAAGTTTGCGCAACTTGTTGCCGCCCATCGCCAGTGGCGTCAGGTCATCGCGTTTGACGTAGATGTCGCGACCCAGCCAGGCCGACAGGCGTTCGAGTTTTTCCAGGGCGGTGGGCTGACCGAGCAGGTCGAGACGATTAAAGCGGGCAAGCTGTTGTTTGATCATGGGTCCGTACTGGCGGTGGAAGGTCTCTGGACTATAGGCACGCCACTTTGTCGGGGCAACCGCCAATCGCTTATAGCCGTTTGTGCTTATCACAGCACAATTGGTTCTTAATTTGGCTTGCGGGCCTTGCCGTAAAGTAATCGCCGTTAGTGCGGCCAGACAGTCCGGCCGCCCGTGAGGAGTTTTTACCGTGAGTGAACGTTCCAGCCATTGGCAATTGCAAACCATCGTCAGCCAACTGCGCACGGCACGTGAGCAGTGGCGTGCACAAAACGGCCGCGCCAGCGGTGAGCAGGGTGGTCGCGAATTGCCGTCACGGGCGGCCATGGCGGATATTCTCGAAGCGCTCTGCGGTGCGCTGTTCCCGATGCGCCTGGGGCCGGTGGACTTGCGCGAAGAGAGTGAAGATTTCTACGTCGGCCACACCCTTGATGTGGCGTTAAATGCGTTGCTGGCCCAGGCGCGGCTTGAATTGCGCTACGCCGCACGGCACAGCGCCAAGGTCGACACTGAGGTCGAGGCTAAAACCATCCAGATCATCCAGGACTTCGCCCTCGCGTTGCCGGGGCTGCGCAGTCTGTTGGACACCGACGTCCTGGCGGCCTATCACGGCGACCCGGCGGCGCGTAGCGTCGACGAAGTGTTGCTGTGCTATCCCGGTATTCTGGCGGTGATTCACCATCGCCTCGCGCACCATCTGTATCGCGCCGGGCTGCCGTTGCTGGCACGGATCAGCGCGGAAATCGCCCACTCGGCCACCGGCATCGACATTCACCCGGGCGCGCAGATCGGCCGCAGTTTCTTTATCGACCATGGAACCGGCGTGGTGATCGGCGAGACCGCGATCATCGGCGAGCGGGTGCGGATCTATCAGGCGGTGACCTTGGGGGCCAAGCGTTTTCCCGCGGACGAAGACGGCCAGTTGCAGAAGGGCCAGGCACGGCATCCGATCGTCGAGGATGACGTGGTGATTTACGCCGGCGCGACGATTCTGGGGCGGATCACCATCGGCAAGGGCTCGACCATTGGCGGTAATGTCTGGCTGACCCGCAGCGTACCGGCAGGCAGTAACCTGACCCAGGCGAATTTGCAGCTTGATGACGGGGCGCAGAAGTAAGTCCTGAGACCTCCGCTGCTCGATATGCCGCCTTCGCGAGCAAGCCCGCTTCCACATTAGATGCGTACCTGCCTGGCAACTCGGTCTAATGTGGGAGCGGGCTTGCTCGCGAATGGTTTCAAGGCGAACCCTGGTAATGGCGTCCAGCAATTTTGCGGTGGGCCAATCCTCCAAAATCCGCGTAATACACCTCCTTGAGCTAGTGTTCAACCACGACCGCCGAACCTTGCGATTAGTCCTTAGCACCCTATTCATGTTTAACTTGAACGTTCATTCAAGTTAAACCGGTGGTTCGCTGCCCGCTCACAACAGGAGGCTTGCCTTTGCTGAGTCCGATTTCTACAGCCACGTCCAACCCCTTCGAGGTGCACCTTCAATGAGTGCATCGTCCATTCCCCCAAGCGGCCTGGTCCGCATGAATCCGCCGGTTTTCTACTTCGCGGCGACCTTCATTCTGTTGTTCGGTGTCGTGGTCATGGCCATGCCCGAACAGGCCGGCGCCTGGTTGCTGGCGGCGCAAAACTGGGCAGCCAACACCGTTGGCTGGTACTACATGCTGGCGATGACCCTGTATCTGGTCTTCGTGGTGGTCACCGCGTTATCGGGCTACGGCAAGATCAAACTCGGTGCCGACCACGACGAGCCCGAATTCAGTTATCTGTCCTGGGCCGGCATGCTGTTCGCTGCCGGAATCAGCATCACGCTGTTTTTCTTCTGCGTGTCCGAGCCCCTGACCCATATGCTGCAACCGCCTCAGGGCGAGGCGGGCACCGCGGATGCGGCGCGGCAGGCGATGCAGATCCTGTTTCTGCACTGGGGCCTGCATGGCTGGGGCGTGTTCGCCTTTGTCGGCATGGCGCTGGCCTACTTCGCCTACCGACATAACCTGCCGCTGGCCTTGCGCTCGGCGCTGTACCCGCTGATCGGCAAGCGCATCAATGGCCCCATTGGCTACGCGGTGGACGGCTTCGGCATTATCGCCACAGTCTTCGGTCTCGGCGCCGACATGGGCTTTGGCGTGTTGCACCTCAATTCGGGTCTGGACTACCTGTTTGGCATCGCTCACACGCAGTGGATTCAGGTCGGGCTGATCACGCTGATGATGGGCGCGGCGATCATCGTGGCGGTGTCCGGTGTCGACAAGGGTGTGCGAGTGATGTCCGACATCAACATGCTGCTGGCCTGCGCGCTGCTGCTGTTCGTGTTGTTCGCCGGGCCGACCCAGCACTTGCTCAATACCCTGATCCAGAACATTGGCGATTACCTTGGCGCCTTGCCGATGAAGAGTTTTGATCTCTACGCCTACGACAAGCCCAGCGACTGGTTGGGTGGCTGGACGGTGTTCTACTGGGCTTGGTGGATCGCGTGGTCGCCGTTCGTGGGCCTGTTCATTGCGCGGATCTCCCGTGGCCGGACCATCCGTGAGTTTGTCTTCGGTGTATTGCTGATTCCGCTGGGTTTCACCCTGGCGTGGATGTCGATCTTCGGCAACAGTGCCATCGACCAAGTGCTCAACCACGGCATGTCGGCGTTGGGCATGTCGGCCATCGACAACCCGTCGATGACCCTCTACCTGCTGCTGGAAACCTACCCGTGGAGCAAAACCGTGATTGCGGTCACGGTGTTCATCAGCTTCGTGTTCTTCGTCACCTCCGCCGATTCCGGCACCGTGGTGTTGTCGACGCTGTCCGCCAAGGGCGGCAACCCCGATGAAGACGGACCGAAATGGCTGCGGGTGTTCTGGGGCGCGATGACCGCGCTGGTGACCAGCGCGTTGCTGTTCTCCGGCAGCATTGATGCATTGAAGTCAGCCGTGGTCCTGACTTCATTGCCGTTCTCGCTGATTTTGCTGTTGATGATGTGGGGGCTGCATAAAGCGTTTTACCTGGAGTCGCAGAAGCAGATTGCACAAATGCATTCCCTGGCGCCGGTGTCCGGCTCGCGGCGTGGTGGCTGGCGGCAGCGCTTGAGCCAGGCGGTGCATTTCCCGTCGCGGGATGAGGTCTATCGCTTCCTCGATTCGACGGTGCGCCCGGCCATCGAAGAGGTGTCGGCGGTGTTTATCGAAAAGGGCCTGAGCGTCGTGACTCATCCCGAACCGGTCAACGACAGCGTCAGCCTGGAAATCGGTCACGGCGACGAACACCCGTTCATCTACCAGGTACAAATGCGCGGCTACTTTACGCCGTCGTTTGCCCGGGGCGGCATGGGCTCCAAGCAGCTCAACAATCGTCGCTATTACCGGGCTGAAGTGCATCTGAGCGAGGGTAGCCAGAATTACGATCTGGTGGGCTACACCAAGGAGCAGATCATCAACGACATCCTCGATCAGTACGAGCGGCACATGCAGTTCTTGCACCTGGTGCGTTGAGCGGCTCTTCAGGTCTCGGTGGTCAACACCATGAACAACACCAGCGCCGCCACCGGGATACCGAACACGGCGCTGCCAACCATCACCTCCGTGCCTAATGGCTGGCGGGCATGCACGATGCCCACCGCGCCATTGATCAGCGTCAGGGCCAGCCACAGCACGATAAAGCTGTAGGCGAGCACTTGGCGGGGGAAGCCGATTTTTTCGCCGATGTACAACATCAAGGCAAGCAGGATCAGCCCGAACGTGATGATGATGGTGGTGTGCATGGTGTTTGCCCCCCTTCAGGTGTGTGCTGCCACAAGATTCACCGCGATCCCTGTGGGAGCGAGCCTGCTCGCGAATGGTGTCGCTGCGGTTTTAGTGTGAGCATAGTTAAACCAGCCCGCCATTCACCCGCAGAATCTGCCCATTGACCCACGCCGCCTCCGGCCCGACCAGGAACGTCACGACACGGGCAATATCCTCTGGTTGCCCTAGGCGCTCCAGCGGCGCCATTTTGGCGAAATTCTGGATCTGCTCTTCGCTCTTTCCATGCAGGAACAAATCGGTCGCCACCGGCCCCGGTGCCACGGCATTGACCGTGATATTGCGCCCGCGCATCTCCTTGGCAAATACCTGGGTCAAAGATTCCACCGCGGCCTTGCTGGCGATGTACACGGCGTAGCCCGGCAGATTCAGGCCGACGGTACTGCTGGAAAAATTGATGATCTTCCCGCCGCTATTCAAGCGTGTGGCCGCTTCGCGCAGGGTGTTGAAGGTGCCGCGCGCATGGATGTTGAAGTTCTGTTCGAACAATTCGTCGCTGTGCTGCGCCAGGGGCATGACCTTGAGGATACCGGCGTTATTCACCAATACGTCGACCTTGCCCAACTGGGCTTCGGTCTCGTCGAACATCCGGCGCACGTCATCCGCACTGGCCACGTCGGCCTTGATCGCTATGGCTTGATGTCCGGCCTGACGCAACTCTACAACCAGTCTTGAAGCTTCGCTGGCGCTGCTGGCGTAGTTGATGGCGACCGCGAATCCTTCGCTGGCCAGTTGCCTGGCAATGACCGCACCGATGCCGCGGGAGGCGCCAGTCACGAGGGCCACCCTGGAAGTTTGAGTAATCATGCGATGCTCCTGTTGATGGGGTGTGGGGGCCAATTTCACATGTTTACCCAAGCCGATAAATGCAGCAGAGTTGCCTTGACTGTTCAATAATCGCCAACAATCAAGGGGGTCGCCGTGGATCAGGTCAAAGCGATGAAGGTGTTCGTGCGGATCTATGAGCGCAGCAGCTTTACGTTGGCTGCGAATGACCTGAATTTGCCGCGCGCAACCCTGACCCACACGCTGAATCAATTCGAAGCCTGGCTGGGCACACGCTTGCTCGAGCGCAGCACGCGCAAGGTGCGCCCCACGCTGGACGGCGAGACGTACTACCTGCGTTGTGTGCAACTGCTGGCAGAGCTGGAAGAGGCCGAATTGGCGTTTCGCGGCGTGGCGCCAAAAGGACGGCTGCGGGTCGACTTGCACGGAACCCTGGCCAAACATTTCGTGATCCCGGCCTTGCCGCAATTCATGGTGCGCTACCCGGACATCGAACTTTCCATCAGCGAGGCCGACCGCCTGGTTGACTTGATCGCCGAAGGGGTCGACTGCGTGCTGCGCGCCGGCACGTTGAGCGACTCCGCTCTGATCGGCAAACGTGTTGCCAGCCTGCGCCAGATCACCTGCGCCAGTCCCGCTTATCTGCGCAAATACGGCGAACCGAAAAGCCTCGACGACCTGAAAAATCACCGCGCGGTGAATTACGTCTCACGCACGACGGCCAAATTGTTCCCGTTCGAATTCATGGTCGATGGCGAGCTCAAGGAAGTGCCCATCGACGGTGCCGTTTCGGTATTCGGCGCGGAGATCTACGCGGCCTCGGCGATCGCCGGATTGGGCCTGATCCAGTGCCCGCATTACCGGATGGAAACGCAGATCGCCCAAGGGCTGATAAAGGAAGTCCTTATTGAAACACCGCCGCCACCGATGCCGGTTTCAGTGCTTTATCCACACAACCGGCACATGTCGCCACGAGTTCGGGTGTTTGTGGATTGGTTGGGGGAGGTGTTTGCGGATGCCGGTTGAAGATCGTTCCCACGCAGAGCGTGGGAACTATCGGCCATGAAACGTTTCAGCTTTTTTCGAATCCAGGGTTTTCTGACGTTTGTCCGGGCGTATGCTGGGCAACCAGATTCAAGACAGACAAGAGAGGATTCGATGACTTACACCGCTGCCGAAAACCGCTACGACTCCATCCCTTACCGCCGCGTGGGCCGTAGCGGGCTGGTACTGCCGGCGCTGTCCCTGGGCCTGTGGCACAACTTTGGCGACAGCACGCCGATCGACACCCAGCGTGCGTTGTTGCGCACGGCGTTCGACCTGGGCATCAACCATTTCGACCTGGCCAATAACTACGGTCCGCCGTACGGCAGTGCCGAGATCAACTTCGGGCGTTTGCTGCGTGAAGACTTCAAGCAGTACCGTGACGAGTTGATCATTTCGAGCAAGGCCGGTTGGGACATGTGGCCCGGTCCTTACGGTCAGGGCGGCGGTTCGCGCAAGTACGTGCTCGCCAGCCTTGACCAGAGCCTGCAACGCCTGGGCCTCGACTATGTGGACATTTTCTATTCCCACCGTTTCGATCCGGATACCCCGCTGGAAGAAACCGCCAGCGCCTTGGCTACTGCCGTACAACAAGGTAAAGCGTTGTACATCGGTATCTCGTCTTATTCCGGGGTGAAAACCCGCGAAATGGCGGCGCTGCTCAAAGAATGGAAAGTCCCGCTGTTGATTCACCAACCGGCCTACAACTTGCTCAATCGCTGGGTCGAAAAGGACTTGCTGGACACCACCGATGAGCTCGGTACGGGGGTGATTGCGTTCACGCCGCTGGCTCAGGGGCTGCTGACGGACAAATACCTCAACGGCGTGCCGGCGGATGCGCGAGTCAACCGTCCGGGCGGTGATTCGTTGCAGGCTTCGCACTTGTCCGAGGCCAACATTGCCCATGTGCGTGCGCTCAATGAGATCGCCAAGCGTCGCGGTCAAAGCCTGGCGCAGCTGGCGCTAGCCTGGACCCTGCGCGATCCGCGGGTGACTTCGGCGTTGATTGGCGCGAGCCGACCGGAGCAGATCATCGAGAACGTCGGGGCGTTGAAGAATTTGAGCTTCAGTGTTGAAGAGTTGGCGCAGATTGATCGGTTTGCCCAGGAGGGTGGGATCAATCTTTGGGAGAAGCCGTCGACCGCGGAGTAAGCGAGCACTGATCGTTCCCACGCAGAGCGTGGGAACGATCGGTTCAGCGAAAGAACGGCACATCCCCCAGCACCGTCGCCCGCTGCATCACCCGGCGCGCTGGGCGGTAATCATCCACGGCGTAATGCTGAGTCACGCGGTTGTCCCAGAACGCGATGTCGTCTTTCTGCCAGCGCCAGCGAATGGTGAATTCCGGGCGGGTGGTATGAGCGAACAGGAACTTCAAGATCGCCTCGCTCTCGGTTTCCGATAATTCGTTGATTTTCGAGGTGAAGCCCTCGTTGACGAACAATGAACGGCGCCCGCTCACCGGATGCGTGCGGATCACCGGGTGAGACAGCGGCGGATTCTTGCGCCGAGTCTCTTCCCATTGGGCCAGTGCTTCAGGTGTGTTGCCATAGCGCTCCAGTGGAAACGAACGGGTGAAATCGTGGGTGGCGGTCAGCCCTTCGAGCAGGTTTTTCATGGGCGCCGATAAGGCTTCATACGCCGCAATGCCGCTGGCCCACAGGGTATCGCCGCCAAACTCCGGCAGCAGCTTGGCGCTGAGGACCGCGCCCATGGCCGGGGTCGGGAGGAAGGTCACGTCGGTGTGCCAGATCGCGTTGTCACGCACGTCGGTGACGGCGGTGTCGAGGACCAGCACCTCCGGTTGCTCCGGCACGTTCGGGTAGATCGGATGGATGTGCAGGTCGCCGAAATTGGCGGCGAATCGTGCCTGCTGCTGCGGGGTGATCGGTTGGTCACGGAAGAACAGCACCTGGTGCTTGAGCAGCGCCTGCTCGATGGCGTCGCGTTGTTCCAGGTTCAGCGGCTGGCTGACGTCGACGCCGCTGATCTGTGCGCCGAGGGCCGAGCTTAGAGGGACGATGGTCAGGTTGCTCATGGTGGTTCTCTTCAATCCGGGTATCGAACAAAAACAGGAGGCATTAGTGAGCCTGGCCGTGCCATGGCACCAGCTTGCGTTGCAGGGCACGCAGGCCCATCTCCATCGCGAAGGCAATCAGCGCGATCACCAGAATCCCCAGCACCACCACATCGGTGACCAGGAACTGCGCAGCGGACTGCACCATGAAACCCAGGCCGCTGGTGGCGGCAATCAGTTCGGCGGCCACCAGCGTCGACCACCCCACGCCCAAGCCAATGCGCACCCCGGTCAATATGTCCGGCAAGGCGCTCGGCAGGATCACATGGCGGATCAATTGTGCACGGGTCGCGCCCAGTGACTGCGCGGCGCGCAATTTGGCCGGGTCGACGGTGCGCACGCCAGTGGCGGTAGCGATGGCAATCGGGGCGAAAATGGCCAGGTAGATCAGCAGCACTTTCGACAATTCGCCAATACCGCACCAGATCACGATCAGCGGCAGGTAAGCCAGCGGTGGAATAGGGCGGTAGAACTCGATCACTGGATCGAGAATGCCGCGTGCAATGCGGTTATGTCCGATAGCGATACCGACTGGCACGGCCGTCAGCACCGCAAAGCCAAGGCCCAGGCCGATGCGGCTGAGGCTCGCGCCCAAGTGCTGCCATAACGTCGAATCCATGTAGCCACTGGTGACCAGCAGCCAGCCTTTTTGCAGCACGGCGGACGGTGGCGGCAGAAACAGTGGCTCGATCATTCCTGTGGCGGTGACAGCCCACCAAATGAATATCAGCGCGATCAATGTCAGCACACTGATCCAGCGAGTACTCAAGCTACGGCGCAGCGCAATGGCTGTAGTACCTGGTTTAACCGCTGAGGCGGGAATTTCGTAGCTGCTCATGCGCGCTCCTGCCGCTGGGCGGCGCTGCGTTGGGAGAACACTTTGGCAAGCACGTGCTCGCGGGTTTCGATAAAGCGCGGATCGGACTTGATCGACCGTGCCGATTCACCCGCGGCGTAACGTTGACCGAAATCCAGATGCAGGCGCTCGACGATCTGCCCGGGATTGGGTGCCAGTAGAATCAGATCCGTGGCGAGAAACACCGCTTCTTCGATGTCGTGGGTAATCAGGAAGACAGGTTTGGCGGTGCGCCGCCAGACTTGCAGCAGCAGCTCTTGCATCTGTTCGCGGGTGAAGGCATCCAGGGCCCCGAAGGGTTCGTCCATCAGCAATACACGCGGATCGGCAGCGAGCGCGCGGGCCAGGCCGACACGCTGTTTCTGGCCGCCGGAGAGTTGCCAGATCCGGCGGTTTTCAAAACCGGCGAGGTCCACCAGCGCCAGCATTTCCCTTGCGCGGATTTCGCGTTTGCCCCGAGCAATGCCGGCCAGTTCCAGGCCGAAGCCTACGTTGGCCAGCACGTCCTGCCAGGGCAGCAGGGCGTCATCCTGGAACACCACGCCGCGCTCGGCACTCGGGCCTTTGACCGGTACGCCATCGAGGGTAATACGCCCGGAACTGGGCTCGACGAAACCGGCAATCAGGTTCAACAGCGAGGTCTTGCCACTGCCGGACGGGCCGAGGGCAACCAGCAACTGCTGGGGGCCGAGGGTCAGGGAAATATCCGCCAGCACAGGTTCCGGGCTGCCGGGGTACTGTGCGCTGATGCGCTCCAGCTGTAGCAAAGCCATCGCCATTAACTCCTGATCAATCCGTGATGAACTTGGCGCTGACGTACGGCGCGTAGTCCGGCAATACAGCATCAACCTTGCCTTGTCCCTTGAGGAACACGGCGGTGTCGGTGATCGCCTTGGTGGTCGGCGCGCCGAGGGTGACCACTTGATCAGCCGCCAGCGGGTAAACGTTGCCTTGCAGCAGCAGCGGAATGTCGCTGGCCTTGGCGCCGGACAGTTTTACCAGCTTGTCGACGTTGCCTTGATTGGCGAGCCAGGCTTGCGGGTCTTTGCGGTAATCGGCGTAGGCATCCAGGGTCACTTTGGCAAACGCGGTGACGATTTCCGGGTGCTTCTCGGCGAAGTCCTTGCGCACGATCCAGGCATCGAAGGTAGGCGCACCGAACTTGGCCAGTTCACCGGAGGTGATCAGGACCTTGCCGTTTTCCTTGGCCACACCCAAGGCCGGGTCCCACACGTAGGTGGCGTCAATGTCACCGCGTTTCCAGGCGGCAATGATCGCTGGCGGCGCCAGGTTCAGCACCGTGACTTTCGATGGGTCGATGTTCCAGTGCTTCAGCGCAGCCAGCAGGCTGTAGTGGCCGGTGGAAACGAAGGGTACGGCGATTTTCTTGCCGATCAGGTCTTGGGGAGTCTTGATCCCGGAACCTTCGCGGGCCACCAGCGCTTCGGCGGCGCCGATCTGGGTCGCGATGAGGAAGGTTTCCACTGGTACTTTGCGGGTGATCGCTGCTGTCAGCGGACTGGAACCGAGGTAGCCGATCTGCACGTCACCCGAGGCGATCGCGGCGATGATGTCGGCACCGTTATCGAATTTGCGCCAGTTGATGTCGGCCTTGGTGGCTTTTTCATACGCGCCGTCGGCCTGTGCGACTTTTGCCGGGTCGACGGTGGTCTGGTAAGCGACAGTCACGTCGGCTGCCTGGGCCAAAAAGCTCGCCGCCGCCAGAGAGGCGGCCGCCAGGAGGCGAAGGGGGAAATTCAGTTTCATCGGGAAGCTCCTTGTCAGGCGACTGAGAGTCGGCGTGAAAGGAGACTAAATGATATAAGAATTCGAAAATAAATAACTTTTTCGAATGAGCTTATGAGCGGAAAATTCTAAGCCGGAGCGTAGCTGATCGTTCCCACGCGCAGCGAAAGATCGCCTCCATGGACGCTGCGCGTTCGGCTTAGGGACGCAGAGCGTCCCGGGCTGCATTCCCACGCAGAGCGTGGGAACGATCAGTGCGCTAGTTGCTGATCGCCAGAATACTCGCCTGGTACGCACCAACGAACACATCGAAATCACCCACTTCGTTCTGCTCAAGCTCGGCTTGTTGGGCCAGCGATGAACGCGCCAGCTCTTCAAACCTGGCCTGTTGCTCTGCCGGCAACGGCTCGCTGCGGAAAAACTCGGCGTGTGCCCGGCTCTGACGCAGGGAAAATTGAGCAAAGCTTTCCTTGTGCTCGGCCATTGCCGCCAGCACCTGGGCCGATGGCGTCAGGGAAGGGTTCTGGACCTTGGCCATCTGCGCGTCCAGTGCTTTGCTATGGGCGTCGCCGCCATGGCTCTGGTCAAGCAGTGCGGCCAGTGGGGCAATCTGCTCCAGCAATTGGCCCGCCCACTCTTTCAGGTCGACCGGTTGCCCGTTGCGCTGCAATTGCAGGCCTGGGCGACGACCTTCCTTGACCACACTGAGGAAGTTGGAGGTCGCATTCGAGCAACTGGTGTTGGTCAACAACGGGCTGTCGTTCAGCGCGCAGTACAGCAGGAAGGCGTCGAGGAAGCGCGATTCGGTGAGATCGATGCCCATTGGCAGGAACGGGTTGATATCCAGGCAGCGCACTTCGACGTACTGGATGCCGCGGGCCATCAGCGCCTGGATCGGCCGCTCGCCGGTATAGGTTACGCGTTTGGGGCGGATGTTGGAGTAGTACTCGTTTTCGATCTGCAGGATGTTGGTATTGAGCTGGACCCACTCACCGTCCTGGTGGGTACCGACTTCGACATACGGCGCATAGGGTGTCGCCACCGCTTTGCGCAGGCTATCGGTATAGCTGTTCAGATCGTTGTAGCACGGTGTCAGGCCCGCTTGGGCGTTGCTCTGGTAACCCAGGTCACTCATGCGCAGGCTGGTGGCGTACGGCAAATAGAGGGTGTCCGGGTCCAGCTGTTCCAGCTGGTGCGAACGACCACGCAAGAAGCCAGCGTCCAGTGCTGGTGAAGCACCGAACAGGTACATCAGCAGCCAGCTGTAGCGCCGGAAGTTGCGGATCAGTGCGATATAGGACGACGACTGGAAATCGCGGTCGGTGCCGACAAAGCCTTCGGCCTGCTTGAGCAGCGGCCAGAGTTTTTCCGGCAGGGAAAAGTTGTAGTGAATGCCGGCAATGCATTGCATGGTCTTGCCGTAGCGCAGGGCGAGGCCTTTGCGGTAGACGTACTTGAGCTGCCCGATATTGGACGTACCGTAGTAGGCAATCGGGATGTCTTCCTCGGCCGGCAACGGACACGGCATCGAGGGGCTCCACAGGTACTCGTTGCCGAGCTTGCTGTAGGCAAAACGGTGAATGCTGTCCAGGCTCGCCAGCGTATCCGCCGGGTCGGGCAGGGCTGGGGTGATGAACTCCAGCAGCGACTCGGAATAGTCGGTGGTGATCTGTTCGTTGGTCAGCGCGGAACCCAATTCTTCCGGGTGCGGCGTTTGCGCAAGGCGACCTTCATCGGTCACGCGCAGGCATTCACGTTCGATGCCGTGAAGGCACTGTTCGAGCAGAGAGAGGTTAGCGCGCTCGCCGAGCAGGGCCAGGCGGCGGTTGAGAAGTTCGCTCAAGTTGGATTCCTTCACGCGTCAGTCGCCCCAATATGGGGGTGGGCAAGACGGTCTACAAGGGTGAAGTTAAAACTGGCGTTTTCGCCTGGTTTTTGTCGCCGTGCACGTTCTGATCGTCGCAATCCCCTGTGGGAGCGAGCCTGCTCGCGAAGAGGGAGTGTCAATCGACATTGAAGTCGCCTGATACACCACCTTCGCGAGCAGGCTCGCTCCCACAGGAAACTCCGGCGCTGCGGTCACAGCGTCGAAATTAACTCAAATCGATGACATCTAGCTACAGGACAGCGAACGTGCCTTGTGCTTTTGCGACCAGTTTGTCGCCTTGCATCACGTCGGCTTCGACCACCAGCGTGCGGCGGCCCGGGTGGATAACCCGCGCCGTGCACATCACCTCGCCGTTGGCGACGGCGCGGATGTAGTTGATCTTGCACTCGATGGTCGCGCTTTGCTGGTCAAAGCCGTGGGTGCTGGAGCAGGCCAGCCCCATGGCAATGTCCACCAGGCTGAACAAGGCCCCGCCGTGCAGCTTGTTGGCGCGATTGCGCAGTTGTGGCTCAAGCGCCAGGGCGACTTGCGCCACCCCGGTTTCCAGGCTGTGCAAACGGCAACCCAACAGCTTGAAAAATGCGCTTTCGGTGTACCCGGCAGGGATGTCCATCAGCGCTTCTTCAGCTGTTTGGCGTTGGCAAACAGTGACGCCATGGCGTTGTTGCTCGGCGCTGCAGCGGTGGTTTCCTTGCGCGGTGCGGTGTTCTGGGATTGGCGTGGCGCCGAACCCGGACGCGCACCACGAGCACCGTCGACTTTCTCGCCCGGGGTGTCGCTCATGCGCATCGACAGGCCCACGCGCTTACGCGGGATGTCGACTTCCATGACCTTCACTTTCACCACGTCACCGGCCTTCACCGCTTCCCGTGGATCCTTGATGAATTTCTCCGAAAGTGCGGAGATGTGCACCAAACCATCCTGATGCACGCCGATATCGACGAATGCTCCGAAGTTGGTCACGTTGGTCACGACGCCTTCGAGGATCATGCCCAATTCCAAGTCCTTGAGGTCTTCGACACCTTCCTGGAACTCTGCGGTCTTGAATTCGGGGCGCGGGTCGCGGCCGGGTTTTTCAAGCTCTTGCAGGATGTCGGTGACCGTTGGCAGACCGAAAGTTTCGTCGGTGAACTTCTTCGGGTCGAGGCGCTTGAGGAACGCGGCATCGCCAATCAGCGAACGGATATCGCGGTCGGTCTCGGCGGCAATTCGCTGTACCAGCGGATAGGCTTCCGGGTGCACTGCCGACGAATCCAGTGGGTTCTCGCCGTTCATGACGCGCAGGAAACCTGCTGCCTGCTCGAAGGTTTTTTCGCCAAGGCGCGCGACTTTCTTCAGCGCAGCGCGAGTCTTGAACGCACCGTGTTCGTCGCGATGGCTGACGATATTCTGCGCCAGGGTCGCGTTGAGGCCGGAGATCCGCGCCAGCAATGCCACGGAGGCGGTGTTGACGTCGACGCCCACGGCGTTCACGCAGTCTTCGACCACGGCATCCAGGCCCCGCGCCAGTTTCAACTGCGACACGTCATGCTGGTATTGGCCGACTCCGATGGATTTCGGATCGATCTTCACCAGCTCGGCCAGCGGATCCTGCAGGCGGCGGGCAATCGACACCGCGCCACGGATCGACACATCCAGGTCCGGGAATTCCTTGGAAGCCAGTTCCGATGCGGAGTAAACCGATGCGCCGGCTTCGGAGACCATGACCTTGGTCATCTTCATGGCTGGGTATTTCTTGATCAGTTCGGCGGCCAGCTTGTCGGTTTCACGACTGGCGGTGCCGTTGCCGATGGCGATCAGGTCCACCGAATGCTTGGCGCACAGGGCGGCGAGCACGGCGAGGGTCTGGTCCCACTTGTTGTGCGGCACGTGCGGGTAAACCGTGGCGTGATCGAGCAGCTTGCCGGTGGAATCGACCACCGCAACCTTGCACCCGGTGCGCAAGCCCGGGTCGAGGCCCAGGGTCGCGCGCGGGCCGGCCGGAGCCGACAGCAGCAGGTCGTGCAGGTTGTGGGCGAACACGTTGATCGCCTCGGTTTCAGCGCCGTCGCGCAACTCACCTAGCAGGTCGGTTTCCAGGTGGGTGTAGAGCTTGACCTTCCAGGTCCAGCGCACCACTTCACCCAGCCATTTATCGGCGGCGCGGTTCTGGTTCTGGATGCCGACGTGCTGGCCGATCATGCCCTCGCACGGGTGCATGGTGCCCGGCAGTTCATCGCCAACTTTCAGGGCGGAGCTGAGAATGCCTTCGTTGCGGCCACGGAAAATCGCCAGCGCGCGGTGCGACGGCATGCTCTTCAGCGGTTCGTCGTGTTCGAAGTAGTCGCGGAACTTGGCGCCTTCCTCTTCCTTTCCAGCAATTACGCGGGCACTGAGAGTGGCTTCCTGCTTCAGGTAGCTGCGCAGCTTGTCCAGGAGGCCTGCGTCTTCGGCGAAGCGCTCCATGAGGATGTACTTGGCACCTTCGAGGGCGGACTTCACATCGGCCACGCCTTTTTCGGCGTCGATGAAGCGGGCGGCTTCGGTTTCCGGGCTCAGGGTCGGGTCGTTGAACAGGCCGTCGGCCAGTTCGCCGAGGCCGGCTTCCAGGGCGATCTGGCCCTTGGTGCGGCGCTTCTGCTTGTACGGCAGGTACAAGTCTTCGAGGCGGGTCTTGGTGTCTGCGAGCTTGATGTCGCGTTCCAGCTGCGGGGTCAGCTTGCCTTGCTCTGTAATGCTGGCAAGGATGCTGATGCGCCGTTCGTCGAGTTCTCGCAGGTAGCGCAGACGCTCTTCCAGATGACGCAATTGGGTGTCATCGAGGCTGCCGGTCACTTCTTTCCGGTAACGGGCGATGAAGGGAACGGTAGAACCTTCATCGAGTAGCGCGACGGCCGCTTCGACCTGTTGTGGGCGTACACCGAGTTCCTCGGCGATGCGGCTGTTGATGCTGTCCATAAAACCACCTGACAAATTGTGAAAGCAGGCTCGCAGGCGCAACGATGAGGCCTTGGCGAGTCTGGTTGAGCGGCCTGGCCTGCGCCGCTACCTGGATCAAAGGTATCCCGTTGACCCGTGAAATCGAACAATTACTGCCGGCGCCATGAAAATAAAAAGCGGTCAACCGGGGTAACGATCAGACGTTGCCTGACACAAAAGGCCGCGCATTATAACCAGCGTTCTGCCATTCGGGGGCATCGCAGGTTGTAGGCATAATCACCGGATTTCTGGCGATAAAGGAAAAATCTGCTAACAATGCACACGGTGCGTATAACGGCAGCTACGCCATAATGCGCGCCGAGATCAAAGGAGCATCCAATGAGCAGCACTGCAAACATTGCTGAAGGCGAAAAAATTCTTATTGTTGACGACGATCCGGGCCTCAGCAGCCTGCTGGAGCGTTTTTTCGTCAGCAAGGGCTACCGTGCCCGCGCCGTACCGAACACCGAACAAATGGACCGCCTGCTGGCGCGTGAAGTGTTCAACCTGGTCGTCCTCGACTTGATGCTGCCTGGGGAGGACGGCCTGACCGCTTGCCGCCGCTTGCGTGGAGCGAACAATCAGATCCCGATCATCATGCTGACCGCCAAGGGCGACGAGCTGAGCCGGATCAAGGGCCTGGAACTGGGCGCCGACGATTACCTGGCCAAGCCTTTCAACCCGGACGAGCTGATGGCCCGCGTAAAAGCTGTCCTGCGTCGTCAGTCGGCTCCGGTGCCTGGCGCACCAGGCAGCGAAGACGAAAGCGTGACCTTCGGTGACTACGAGCTGTCCCTGGCCACCCGCGAACTCAAGCGTGGTGAAGAAGTGCACATGCTCACTACCGGTGAGTTCGCTGTGCTCAAGGCGCTGGTGATGAACGCCCGCCAGCCATTGACCCGGGACAAGCTGATGAACCTGGCCCGTGGTCGTGAGTGGGATGCCCTGGAGCGCTCCATTGACGTGCAAATTTCCCGTCTGCGCCGGATGATCGAACCCGATCCGTCCAAGCCGCGTTACATCCAGACCGTCTGGGGTGTGGGTTACGTATTCGTTCCGGATGGCGCCGCCACGAAGTAACTGGCGAAGTGATCGTCGATTTGTAGGCGCGAGTTTGTGCGGGCAGAGGGCCTGATGGCCTTGCCCGCAGACTCTCGACCGGCAATGTGCGAGCATCGCTCGCTCCTGCACGTGTTTAACGGTTGCCCATGAAAACCCCGGTTTGGTTTCCCCAGAGTTTCTTCTCCCGCACCCTTTGGCTGGTGCTGATCGTCGTCCTGTTTTCCAAGGCGCTGACCTTGGTTTATCTGCTGATGAACGAAGACGTGCTGGTGGACCGCCAGTACAGCCATGGCGTCGCCCTGACGCTGCGCGCCTACTGGGCCGCCGATGAAAACAATCGCGAAAAGATTGCCGAGGCTGCAACCCTGATCCGGGTGGTCGGCGCCGGTGTGCCGGAGGGTGAACAACACTGGCCTTACAGCGGGATCTACCAGCGGCAGATGCAAGACGAACTGGGGGCCGACACCGAGGTGCGCTTGCGCATGCACTCGCCCCCGGCGCTATGGGTGCGCGCGCCCAGCCTGGGCGATGGCTGGCTGAAAGTGCCACTGTATCCGCACCCGTTGCGTGGCCAGAAAATCTGGAATGTGCTCGGCTGGTTTCTCGCCATCGGCCTGCTGTCCACGGCTTCGGCGTGGATCTTCGTCAGCCAGCTAAACCAACCCCTCAAGCGCCTTGTGTATGCCGCGCGGCAACTCGGCCAGGGGCGCAGCGTGCGCCTGCCGATCAGTGATACACCCAGTGAAATGACCGAGGTCTATCGCGCTTTCAACCAGATGGCCGAAGACGTCGAGCAGGCCGGTCGCGAGCGCGAACTGATGCTGGCCGGGGTTTCCCATGACCTGCGCACACCGCTGACCCGGTTACGCCTGTCGCTGGAACTGATGGGTGACCATAACGACCTGACAGACGCCATGGTGCGCGATATCGAGGACATGGACGCCATTCTCGATCAGTTCCTGGCGTTCATTCGCGATGGGCGTGATGAATCGGTGGAGGAGGTGGACCTGAGCGATCTTGTCCGTGAAGTCGCCGCGCCGTACAACCAGAACGAAGAAAAGGTGCGTTTGCGTCTTGAGCCGATTCCACCGTTCCCGTTGCGTCGGGTGTCGATGAAGCGGCTGTTGAACAATCTGATTGGCAACGCGCTGAATCACGCGGGCAGTGGGGTTGAGGTGGCGGCGTATGTGTCGGGGGATACCAGTGCGCCTTATGTCGTCCTGAGCGTCATGGACCGTGGAGCCGGGATAGATCCATCGGAGCTGGAAGCGATTTTCAACCCGTTCACCCGGGGCGACCGCGCCCGGGGCGGCAAGGGCACGGGCCTGGGCCTGGCAATTGTGAAGCGAATTGCTTCGATGCATGGCGGCAATGTTGAATTGCGCAACCGTTCCGGCGGCGGCCTGGAAGCGCGGGTGCGCTTGCCGTTGGGGCTGATGCTACCGCGGGATGCCGTCTAACCCGATTGTTCCCACGCAGAGCGTGGGAACGATCGGTGTGTTAACCCTTGCCTTTGGTCCGCGTCATGTTCGGCCCGCCGTTCTTCTCCAGATGCTCGATGATGATCCCCGCCACGTTCTTGCTGGTGGTGGTTTCGATCCCCTCCAAACCTGGCGACGAGT
The DNA here is from genome assembly GCF_058791355.1 of Pseudomonas sp. EB271-G4-1. Classification (NCBI taxonomy): domain Bacteria; kingdom Pseudomonadati; phylum Pseudomonadota; class Gammaproteobacteria; order Pseudomonadales; family Pseudomonadaceae; genus Pseudomonas; species Pseudomonas sp. EB271-G4-1. The sequence goes on along the minus strand of NZ_JBYTEO010000004.1, from coordinate 75,045 downwards.
TCACCTCCATCACCAGTGGCCCGTGATTGGAGCGCAGGATATCCACCCCGGCCACGGCCAGGCCCATCACTTTCGCCGCGCGCAATGCCGTCATGCGTTCTTCCGGGGTGATCTTGATCAGGCTGGCGCTGCCACCGCGATGCAGGTTGGAACGAAATTCCCCGGGTTTGGCCTGGCGTTTCATGGCTGCAATGACTTTGTCACCCACCACGAAGCAGCGAATGTCGGCGCCGCCAGCCTCCTTGATGTACTCCTGAACCATGATGTTCTGCTTGAGGCCCATGAATGCCTCGATCACCGACTCCGCCGCCGTGGCGGTTTCGCACAGCACCACACCGATACCCTGGGTGCCTTCCAGCACCTTGATCACCAAGGGTGCACCGTTGACCATTTCGATCAGGTCGGGAATATCGTCCGGCGAGTGGGCAAAACCGGTGACCGGCAATCCGATGCCCCGACGTGACAGCAATTGCAGCGAGCGCAGCTTGTCCCGCGAGCGAGCAATGGCCACCGATTCGTTGAGTGGAAAAACCCCCATCATTTCGAACTGGCGCAACACCGCGCAGCCGTAAAACGTGACCGAAGCACCGATTCGCGGGATCACCGCGTCGAAGCCTTCCAGTGGCTTGCCGCGGTAGTGGATCTGCGGCTTGTGACTGGCAATGTTCATGTAGGCGCGCAGGGTATCGACCACCACCATTTCATGGCCGCGTTCGGTACCGGCTTCGACCAGGCGGCGGGTGGAATACAGACGCGGGTTCCGCGACAGCACAGCGATCTTCATGCAACACCTGTGGAGGAGGTAGATACCGGGAACACCGGCTTGTCTTGTACATATTTGATGCCGGGATTGACTACCAACTGGCCATCAATCAGGGCTTTGGAACCGAGCAGCAGGCGATAGCGCATGGATTTGCGGCAGGCGAGCGTGAACTCTACCCGCCAGACCCGATCGCCGAGGGCCAGGGTGGTGCTGATCACGTATCGCACCTGCGCATGACCGTTGGAGCTTTTAATGGTTTTTCTCGTCACCAGCGGTGCTTCGCAGCGGCGGTGACGCAGCTGCACCACCGTGCCCAGGTGCGCGGTGAAGCGCACCCACTGCTCGCCGTCACGGTCGAAAGTCTCGATGTCGGTGGCATGCAGGCTGGAGGTGCTGGCACCGGTGTCGATTTTTGCCCGAAGGCCCGCGACTCCCAAATCCGGGAGCGCCACCCACTCGCGCAGACCGACAACGGTCAAATGGTCAAATGTCTTCAAAGTTGCTCAACCGGTAGAAACCGCTCTGGCCGCACGCGGCCGAATTCGCGGTATTCACGCAGAATAATGGTTAAAAGGCGACAGATATCTACGGCCCGGATTTCCAGCCTCACGGGGAGGTTCTGGAATGTCTGCATTGTAATCCGAGACGGCGTAATTCTTGGTACGAGAGAAACGGTAGTACAGTTCATCAATATTTCAGGACGAGGAAATCCCATGGCACAAAAAAACGACGAGGATGACAAAGTCCGGCTGGATAAATGGTTATGGGCGGCGCGTTTTTACAAAACCCGTGCCTTGGCCAAGGCGGCGATTGAAAGCGGCAAAGTGCACTGCCGGGGTGAACGCTGCAAACCGGGCAAGGAGCCGCGCATTGGCGATGAATTTGTGATTCGCACCGGTTTCGAGGAGCGCACGGTGGTGGTCCAGGCGCTTTCGATCGTGCGCCGTGGTGCACCTGAAGCACAGACGTTGTACGCCGAAACCGAAGCCAGCATCGCCAAGCGCGAGAATGCCGCGGCCGAGCGCAAGGCAGGCGTCCTGGGCGTGAGCACCGATGGCAAACCGAGCAAGAAACAGCGGCGGGATCTGTTCAAGTTTCGTGGCAGCAGCAACGAATGATTGCCCCGGCCACCGATCGCGCCAGTCGGGCCAGGACTTGTAATTGCGCCTGTGCGTAGCCATATGAGGTAATTAGTCTGCCGAGCATGTGCCATTCGTCGTAAAGCGCGCACAGCCACCGGTCTCAAGGCCACAACCTGGCAGCCATACGCTATAGCCAAGGCGTAACCTCGTTCTGTAACCATTTTTGTCACCCATTCAGATACCAGACTTATGACCGACTTACCGGATAACGACTTCACCCAACGCTTCATCTTCGATGACAGCGACACCCGTGGCGAGATGGTTTCGCTGGAACTCAGCTACGCTGAAGTCCTGGCCAAACACGCCTATCCGGAGCCGGTTGCGCAACTGCTCGGCGAACTGATGGCGGCTGCGGCGTTGCTGGTCGGCACCTTGAAGTTCGATGGCCTGCTGATCCTTCAGGCCCGCTCCGAAGGCCCGATTCCATTGCTGATGATCGAGTGCTCCAGCGAGCGCGACATCCGTGGCCTGGCCCGTTACGAGGCTGACCGGATTGCCCCCGATGCCACCCTGGCCGACCTGATGCCGGATGGCTCGCTGACATTGACCATCGACCCGCAGCAGGGCCAGCGCTATCAGGGCGTCGTCGATCTGGACGGCGAAACCTTGTCCGACTGCTTCACCAACTACTTCGTCATGTCTCAGCAGATTGGCACTCGCATCAAGCTCTGTGCCGATGGCCGCCGCGCCCGTGGCCTGTTGCTGCAGCAGTTGCCCGCCGATCGCCTGAAAGACGAGGAAGAACGTGCTGCCAGCTGGCAGCACCTCACCGCGCTGGCCACCACGCTGACAGCCGATGAATTGCTGGGCCTGGACAACGAAACCGTGCTCCATCGTCTCTATCACGAAGAGCAGGTTCGTCTGTTCGATGTGCAGAAACTGCGCTTCCGTTGCAGCTGCTCGCGCGAACGTTCAGCCAATGCGCTGGTCAGTCTGGGTATGGAAGATGCGCAAAACCTGGTGCTCGAGCACGGCGGTAATATCGAGATCGATTGCCAGTTCTGCAACCAGCAGTACCTGTTCGATGCCGCCGATGTCACTCAATTGTTCGCTGGTGCGGGTGTTGAGACGCCGTCAGATACCCGGCACTAAAACGGTTCAGCGCAGGTAAATTCACTGGAAAGTACCGCAATAGCGCCGTTACGACGGGAGGGCCCTACTTTTTTTGGGCTTTTCTGGCATAATCCGGCCCACTTTTTTCGCGGTAGTAGTGCACGACTTTCTACTACAAAACGTTTGGAGCACTCGGCCACTGGCCGACGGGGAACCTCATGACGCAAGCCAATAACGCCGTGTACACCGATCTGAGTGTTGATGATCTGGTCAAAGAAGCCCTCAACCGCGGTGAAGGCGAGCTTGCCGATACCGGCGCACTGGTTGTACGTACCGGTCACCGTACCGGCCGTTCGCCAGTCGATCGTTTCATCGTTGATGAGCCAACCACCACGGGCGCCATCGCCTGGGGCCCGATCAACCGCAAGTTCCCGGCTGACAAGTTCGATGCCTTGTGGAACCGCGTCGAGGCGTTCAACAACGCGCAAGAGCACTTTGTTTCCCACGTGCATGTAGGTGCCGCTTCCGAGCACTACCTGGCCGTGAAGATGACCACCCAGACCGCTTGGCAGAACCTGTTCGGCCGTTGCCTGTTCATCAACCCGGCACAGTACAACCCGGCTGGCCGTGAAGAATGGCAAGTGCTCAACGTTGCCAACTTCGAATGCGTTCCAGAGCGTGACGGCACCAACTCCGACGGTTGCGTGATCATCAACTTCGCGCAGAAGAAAGTGCTGATCGCTGGCATGCGTTATGCCGGTGAAATGAAGAAAGCCATGTTCTCGGTGCAGAACTTCCTGCTGCCGGCTGCCGACGTACTGCCAATGCACTGCGCCGCCAACATCGGCGAAGAAGGCGACGTGACCCTGTTCTTCGGTCTGTCGGGTACCGGCAAGACCACCCTGTCCGCTGACGAAAGCCGTTACCTGATCGGTGACGACGAGCACGGCTGGGGCGAGGGCGTGGTGTTCAACATCGAAGGCGGTTGCTATGCCAAGTGCATCGACCTGTCCGAGAAGAACGAGCCGGTTATCTGGAAAGCCATCAAGCACGGTGCAGTCCTGGAAAACGTCGTGATCGACGACGCCAAGCACGCCGACTACGCCGATGTCAGCCTGACCCAGAACAGCCGCGCCGCCTACCCGCTGGAGCACGTTGCCAAGCGTTCCGAGAAGAACCTCGGTGGCGAGCCAAACGCAGTGATCTTCCTGACCTGCGACCTGACCGGCGTTCTGCCGCCAGTGTCGATCCTCAACGAAGAACAAGCGGCCTACCACTTCCTGTCCGGCTACACCGCGCTGGTGGGCTCGACTGAAATGGGTTCGGGCAGCGGCATCAAGTCGACCTTCTCCACCTGCTTCGGCGCACCGTTCTTCCCGCGTCCGGCTGGCGAATACGCAGAGCTGCTGATCAAGCGCATCCGCGGCTTCGGCTCCAAGGTCTACCTGGTCAACACCGGCTGGACCGGCGGTGGCTACGGCGTCGGCAAACGCTTCAACATCCCGACCACTCGCGCGGTGATCGCAGCGATCCAGAGCGGCGCGTTGATCGGTGCCGAGACCGAGCACCTGGACACCATCAACCTCGACGTGCCAGTGGCCGTACCGGGCGTTGAGACTGGCCTGCTGAACCCACGTAACACCTGGGCCGATAAAGCCGCCTACGACGAAGCCGCCAAAGCACTGGCCGGCCTGTTCATCGAGAACTTCAAGAAGTTTGAAGTGAGCGACGCGATCAAGGCTGCCGGTCCTAAGTTGTAAGCGCTGGATTGAAGCCATGAAAAAGCCGCCCTTCGGGGCGGCTTTTTTTTGCGCGGCGTTTCAGGTTTTCAGATGCAGGACAAACGCCCCCACCAACACCAGCACAACCCCTGACACCTGCACCTTACCTAGGCGCTCCTTGAAAAAAACATACCCCAGGATCGCCGCAATCCCGCCAGACAATGTACTGATCACCGTCACCACTGAAACCGAGCCTGCCACAGCACCCCAGGCAAATGATGAAAACCCGCCGAGGTTCATCAGGCTGGCACCGGTCAGTGTCAGGCAATTTTTAAGCGGCGGGAATTTCAGGCCGTCGTCGATTCTGAGCACGATGCCTACCAGCACGATCAGCCCGACAAGATACGCGAGCCAGAGCATCGTCACCGGTCCGAGTACTGGCAGGACAAAACGTCCCTGCAGCCAGAAACTGGTGCCGTAGAACACCGCCGCCAGCAGCGCATAGGCAATGGAACTGCTCGCCTGCGTGCTGTGTGGCACCTTCGGGTCGGAATGCATGCTGGAGAGGACCACGCCAATGACGCACAGGGCGATGCACAGTAACTGCAGCAGGCTGATCTGCTCACCGCCAGCCCAGGACAGCAACGTGGTCACTACGCCGTAGGAGGTCACCAGCGGGGCGACGATGGAAGCTTTACCCAGGGCGAAGGCCTTGGACAAGGCCAACGCACCAGACACGGTCAGCACAGCGGCAGCGACGCCGATCAGCCAGACATCAAGCGGTGCGGCCATGGACCGGAGAATGAATACGGGGAAGACGATCAGCAGCAGGCTCATGATCGTAAATCCCAGCGCCTGACCGAAATACACGGCACGTTTGACGCCAACCGCTCGGGCGTTCAAGCCCACCAGAAAATCCGTACCGCCCCACAGCAAGGCGGCTAGCAAGCCCATCAATACGTCCACGCAATTTCCTTATTGTTATGCGCCGCGGACACTACAGGCCTTCGAGCTCCCGGGTGTCCCAGCGTTGATCCTTGATCGCTCGGTAGAGCATGCCGATGGTCAATGGTTCCTTCTTGCCGCGACCCTTGGCCTTACGCTTGAGAAAGACATCGTAGCCCTCGGGGTGAAAGTAGCGATAGCTGTCGTAGTCGACGAAATCGATGGCGAAGTGCTCTTCAAGGGTTTCGATCAAGTGTTGTGCATCGGCACCGTTGCAGCCGAGGTCGAAGTTAATCGAGGTGGTGAGGCTGATCGTTTTGCGTTCGGGGAGGCCGAGTTCTTCGTGCAGTAGCTGGATGAGTAGGTGAAGGGTGGGGTCGTCGGGGAGGTTGGGGGCGAGGTTCATTGCTGGGTGTCCGGGTGGGCTTGAACAGATCTTATGGGTCGTTGGACTGGAGTGGAAGGATTGAAACCGACGCTCATCCCGCAGAACCCGTTCACTTCAGGAAACGGTGGTTTTGAGCAGGCGTTGCCGGGCGATGTCGAGCAGGTCGTTGCCATCCTGGGTCAGCAGATACAACGCATTGACGATGTTCGGAATGTCGCTGGCGTCGGCTTGTTTGAAGCACAGGCAATACAGGGTTTCCAGCAGGTCGCTGGCGGCACGGATGCGTTGGCGGGCGGCGTCGAGGATTTCCAGGGGGTCGGCCTCGGTGTCGATCACCAGCACTGGGGTTTCACTGTTACTGGACTTGAGCAGGTGATAGCGGTCAGCCAGTGGATCTGTGGTGTTCATCAAAGTGGGTCCTGTGCGAAATCGGCAAGTGTGCCCGGCAGGCCGAGACACTTTTTCAGCCGCGCCGAAAACTATAGGAGGGTGCGTGGCCATGCGACAAGACGGCGTTGATGGACAGGTTTTGTAGGGTATTTACCGTTTTTTGAGGATGGGACTACGTTGGCGCTGGTTTTCGTGCGCGAAACGATTAGAGGTAAAAATGCCTACAGGAGTGTCCGGCGTTGTTGGGTGAGTCTCGGTAGGGAGGGCAACAGAAGCTGTAGGATTTTTCGACATCAACACGCTGTATCATCCCGTATCGTTTTTGCCCCCGACCTTTTCTCGACTCGCTGCGATCGCCGGCTAGGCTTTGCTCATCGCAGCAGTCAACGGAGTGACAGCTTATGCACAACACCCTGGAACAGGTTTTCGGTTATCCACAGTTTCGGCCCGGCCAGGAGGCAGTGGTCAGCGCGGTGTTGGCGGGGCGCTCGGCGGCGGCGATTTTCCCCACCGGTTCCGGCAAGTCCCTTTGCTATCAGTTGTCGGCGGTTCTGTTGCCGCACCTGACGCTGGTGGTCTCGCCATTGCTGGCGTTGATGCAGGATCAGTTGGCGTTCCTGCAACGCCACGGCATTGCCGCGGGCAGTATCGATTCGGCCCAGAGTCGCGACGACGCCAGCGATGTCATGGCCCGTGCCAAGTCCGGCGAACTGAAAATCCTTATGGTCTCCGTGGAGCGCTTGAAGAACGAGCGTTTTCGTAATTTCCTACAGCAGGTGCCGATCTCGCTGCTGGTAGTGGACGAGGCGCATTGCATCTCGGAATGGGGGCACAACTTTCGCCCGGACTACCTCAAGCTTCCGGACTATCAGCGCCAGTTCAACATCCCCCAGGTGTTGTTGCTGACCGCCACGGCGACCCCGAAAGTGATCGCCGACATGCAGGCGAAATTCTCCATCGAACCTGCGGATGTAGTGACCACTGGCTTTTATCGGTCGAACCTCAATCTGTGGGTGGAGCCGGTTCGCAGCCAGGATAAGCGCAGGCGCCTTGTGGAATGGATGAGCCAGCGACCCGGGCAGCCGAGCATTGTCTACGTCACCCAGCAGAAAACCGCCGAGCACATTGCTGAACATCTACTGCGCAATGGCATTCAAGCTGAGGCCTATCACGCCGGTTTGCCCCACGAACAGCGCGAAGGCATCCAGAAGCGCTTCATGGGCGGACAGTCCAATTGCATCGTCGCCACCATCGCCTTCGGCATGGGCATCGACAAGAGCGACATCCGTAACGTGGTGCATTTCGACCTGCCCAAGTCCATCGAAAACTACAGCCAGGAAATCGGCCGTGCCGGGCGTGACGGGCAGCCATCTGACTGCCTTGTGCTGGCCAATCGCGACAGCCTCAACGTGCTGGAAAACTTCGTCTATGGCGACACGCCTGAACAGGACGGTATCCGCTATGTGCTCGACGAGATGCAGGTCGCCGCGCCCGAGGGGCAGTGGGAGTTTCTCCTGGGGCCTCTGGGGGACCAAAGCAACATTCGCCAGCTACCGCTCAAGACCTTGCTGGTTCAACTGGAGCTTCGTGGCTTGATCGCCCCGCGTTATGCCTACTACGCCGAATACCGCTTCAAATATCTGCAGGAGCCTGAGGCATTGCTGGCTCGCTTCGAGGGCGAGCGCAGGGATTTCGTCGCGGCGATCATCCAGACGTCCACCCGTGCACGTACCTGGGCTACGGTAAATTTCGATGCGTTGTATGAACAGCACCGGGCCGAGCGCAGTCGGGTGGTGAAGGCCCTGGATTATTTCCAGGAAAAGGGCTGGGTCGAGCTTGAAAGCAAGCAGATGACCGAGGTCTACAGCCTGTTGCAAACCGATTTCGACAGTGCCGTGTTGAGTGAAGAGCTGCACGCCGGTTTCAGACGGCATGAACAGACCGAGATTGCGCGGATTCACGCCATGCTGGACCTGTTCGCTACCGATCGCTGTCTGGGCTATCGCCTGGCCGAGTATTTCGGCGACGAAAATGTGCCCCGCCAGTGCGGGCACTGTTCGGTTTGCCACGGGCAGGTGGCGCGGCTGCCTGCACCGCCGGCGTTACCGGCGCTTGTGGATAAAAACTTCGAGGCACTGTGTGCTGATTTTATCCACAGGCATGAACAACACACAGGGAAGGCGCCGTCGGCTGAGCGCGTGACACGGTTCTTGTGCGGGATCAGCGTGCCGCTGTTTACCAAGCTCAAGGTGCGGACGATTTCGGGATGTGCGGCGTTGGAGGATTATCCGTATGCCGAGGTTCGTGAGTGGGCGCAGGCACACCTCTAAATCGGTGTCTGGCGGAGCGGCATCCATCCGCTGAATGTCGCTCATCACAGGAATAAATTTCAAAAAGGCGCGGCGGCTGACTATGGTGAGGGCTGTCTTCGGATCGCCAACAAGAGAATAATCATGAGCCAGACACCGTTCAATATTCAGCGCGCAGCCGTCATCGGCGCGGGCACCATGGGCCGCGGCATTGTCATGTGCCTGGCCAACGCCGGGGTAGCGGTACAATGGGTCGATAACAATCCGCAGATGCTTGAACAGGCACTGGTCACTGTGTCGGACACCTATGCCCATAGTGTTCGACAGGAACGCATCGACCAGGTCGAGGCCGATGCCCGCATCGCTCGGGTCACGGCGGCCGCTGATTATGCGGCTATCCGTGACGTCGACTTGGTCATCGAAGCCGTCTACGAAAACCTCGAGCTCAAGCAGTCAATCTTCCGCGAACTGGACGGCCTGCTAAAACCTCAAGCCATTCTGGCGAGCAACACCTCTGCTCTGGACATCGACGCCATTGCCGCGGTGACTGGCCGACCACAGCAGGTCCTGGGCCTGCACTTCTTCAGCCCGGCGCACATCATGAAGCTGCTGGAAATCGTCCGTGGTGCCCAGACTGCACCGGCGGTCATCGATGCCGCGCTGGCGCTGGGCAAGCGCATGGGCAAGGTCAGCGTGGTGTCGGGCAATTGCGACGGCTTTATTGGCAATCGCATGCTAAACACCTACGTGCTGGAAGCCCGCAAAATGCTGCTTGAGGGCGCTTATCCCTATCAGGTCGATGCGGCGCTGCAAGGCTTTGGCTTCGCCATGGGACCATTCCGTATGTTCGATGTGGTTGGCGTCGACCTGCAATGGCGCGCTCGGCAACTGTCCGGTGTGGGGCAGGATGCACCAGAGGTACAGGTGGATAACCGTCTGTGCGAGCAGGGCCGTTTCGGTCAGAAGAGCGGCGACGGCTACTACCACTACGAGCCGGGCAGTCGCCAGGCTGAGCACGACCCGCTAGTCGATGCATTGGTGTTGGAAGTCAGCGAAGGGCTGGGTTTCCATCGCCGTGAAATCAGCCCGGAGGAAATTCTGGAACGCTGCTTGCTGGCATTGGTCAACGAGGGTGCGAAGATCCTTCAGGAGGGCATCGCCGGATCGGCTCACGACATTGATCTGGTGTACCTCAATGGATACGGATTCCCGGCGGACAAGGGTGGTCCAATGGCCTGGGCGGATCAGCAAGGGTTGGCGGACATTCATCAACGCCTGCTGGCGCTTGAGACCCGCCAGGGTGATCACTGGCGCCCGGCGCGGTTGATTGGTGAGTTGGCGGCGGCAGGTAGAGGGTTTGCGGACAAGTGATTGATGTGGTGCCTGCGAGGGCGCCATCGCGAGCAGGCTCGCTCCCACAGTTGATCTTCAGTGAACCCAAATTTTATGTACGACTAAGATCCCTGTGGGAGCGAGCCTGCTCGCGAAGAACGATAACGCGGTTTCACCTTAGACTGGCGAACACACTCAGGAATCCACACCGATGCCCCAACGCTGCGACTATCCGCACTTCCAACCCATCACCACACGCTGGCACGACAACGATGCCTACGGTCACGTCAACAATGTCACCTACTACAGTTTTTTCGACACGGCGGTGAACACCTACCTGATCGAAGTCGGTGGCCTGGATATACACGATGGCGAGGTAGTGGGTTTCGTGGTGAGTTCAGCCTGCGACTACTTTGCTTCCATCGCCTTCCCGGACCGGATCGAGGTCGGCTTGCGGGTCGGCAAGTTGGGCAACAGCTCGGTGCAGTACGAGTTGGCAGTGTTCAAGCAAGGGGAAGACGAGGCCTGCGCAGCCGGACGCTTCGTGCATGTGTTTGTCGACCGGGCATCGAATCAGCCGGTGGCGATTCCGGCCGGGTTGCGTAACGCATTGGAGTGTCTGGTGGTTTAAACCAGGCAAAAAAAATCGCAGCCCTCGGGCTGCGATTTTTATCTGTCAGTGAACCCTTTCGGGATCAGTGACGATGGCGGTAGTACTTGTGATGCTTGCGATGGCCATAGGCATGACCGCGACCTGGGTGGCCGTCACGGTAGTAACGACGATCATCATGACCACGGTAGCGACGATCATCATCGTCGTCATCATCGGCCTTGTTGCCCATGTAGTTGCCCAGCGCGCCACCGGCGCCGCCGCCTGCTGCGGAGCCGATCAGGCTGCCCGTGGTGCCGCCCATGCTGCGACCGACCACGTTACCGCCTGCTGCGCCCAACGCACCGCCAATGGCCGCTTCGCCACGGCTGCGTTTGTCTGCGCCAACTGCGCTACCACCCGCGCCACCCAGGGCCGCGCCGATAGTGGAACCTGTACTGCCGCCAAGCGATTGGCCGACGACTGAGCCCAAAACCCCGCCCAATGCGCCGCCCACACCTGCTTCGGTGGTGCCGCCAGCGGAGGCCATGCCACTGACCAGGCCAAGGGACAACAAGAGAATCGAGGAGAACTTCATGGAGGAACCTCAAGGGGATGACGACGCGATCCTGAGGCCGTGTAAGGAGTGTGACAATCGAAATCCGACGAGTAACACGACTTCAGCACATTTCTATAAGTTACTGTTTTTTGGGCGGAACTTAATGGTTTTTCGCCGGTCTTTTATTACTTCGGATAGGCCGTTTTCATGAGAAAACGGCCTTTTTTGTGGGCGTTTGGAAATTGTTTTGCCGGCGATCTTTTGATTTTGCTTTAAGCAGACTTTGCCATGATCAATCCGGTCTCACTCGCCGCTTCCAGCCGGATCGCCACGAACTTGGATGTCGGTGTATGGCTGCCATCCCCGGTGCTTTCCAACGGCACCAGCGGGTTCACTTCCGGATAGTACGCCGCCGCTTGCCCCGCTGGAATATCAAATGACAGCAGCGTGAAGCCTTTCACCCGGCGCTCAAGTCCGTCATCCCAGATTGAAACGATATCGGCCTTCTGCCCCGGCTTGAAGCCCAGGCGAATGATGTCGGCTTCGTTGACAAACAGCACGTCACGCTGCCCCTTCACTCCGCGATAACGGTCATTGAGGCCATAGATCGTGGTGTTGTACTGATCGTGGGAGCGCATCGATTGCATGATCAGGTCCGGCAACACACCGGTAGCACGGGTGCGCTCATGCACCAGGTCCTTGGGCAACGCATTTGGGCGGAAATTGGCCCGGCCTGATGCAGTGTTCCACTTGCGCGCACCGGCGCTGTTGCCCAGGTAGAACCCGCCCGGGTTCTTGACTCTCTCGTTGAAGTCCTTGAAGCCGGGAATGGTATCGGCAATCAAGTCGCGGATGCGGCTGTAGTCTGCCACCAGCCAGTTCCAGTCCACTGGCTGGTGGCCCAGCGTGGCTGCCGCGATGCCTGCCAGGATCGCTGGCTCCGAACGCATCTGCTGCGAGAGCGGCTCCAGCTGGCCATTGGAGGCGTGGACCATGCTGAACGAGTCTTCGACGGTCACCGCTTGAGGACCTTGGGTTTGCCGGTCGATATCGGTCCGGCCCAGGCACGGCAGGATCAGGGCGTCTTTACCGTGAGTCAGGTGGCTGCGGTTGAGCTTGGTGCTGATCTGCACGGTCAGGTCGCAGTTACGCAGGGCCTGGAAGGTGCGCGAGCTGTCCGGAGTGGCTTGGGCGAAGTTGCCGCCCAGGCCGATGAAAACCTTGGCCCGACCTTCGGCCATGGCATGAATCGCCTCGACCACGTTGTGGCCGTTTTCGCGCGGCACCTTGAACTGGAAGCGTCGTTCAAGGGCATCGAGGAACGCCGTGGGTGGCCGTTCGTTGATGCCCATGGTCCGGTCGCCCTGCACGTTGCTGTGGCCACGCACCGGGCACAGGCCGGCGCCCGGCCGACCGATGTTGCCGCGCAGCAACATCAGGTTGGCGATTTCCTGGATGGTCGCTACCGAATGGCGATGCTGGGTGATCCCCATGGCCCAGCACATGATGACGTTCTTGCCCTTGGCGTACATGCGCGCCGCTTGCTCGATTTCCACCAGAGGCAGGCCGGATTGCTCGACGATCTGTTGCCATGGGGTGTCGTCGATGGCGGCCAGGTAGTCCAGGACATTGACACTGTGTTCATTGAGGAAGGCGTGATCGAACACCGCAGGCTCGCCCGCTTTCTGTGCGTCGCGCTCCCATTGCAGCAGGAATTTGGCCATGCCACGCATGATCGCCATGTCGCCGCCCAATGCCGGTCGGAAGAACGCGGTATTGGTCGGTTTGTCGCCGTTGGTAAGCATTTCAATCGCGTGTTGCGGGTGCTGGAAGCGTTCCAGGCCGCGCTCTTTAAGCGGGTTGATGCATACCACCTGGGCGCCGCGTTTCACTGCCTCTCGCAACGGTTCGAGCATCCGTGGATGGTTGGTGCCGGGGTTCTGGCCCCAGACGAAAATGGCATCGGCGTGTTCGAAATCGTCGAAGGTGACGGTGCCTTTGCCGACGCCGACACTTTGCGCCAATGCCACGCCGCTAGCCTCGTGGCACATGTTCGAACAATCAGGGAAGTTGTTGGTGCCGTAGGCGCGCACGAACAGCTGGTACAAAAAGGCTGCTTCGTTACTGGCCCGGCCCGAGGTGTAGAACTCGGCCTGATTCGGGCTCGACAAGCCGTTCAGATGTTTGGCGATCAGCGCAAAGGCGGCGTCCCAACTGATCGGCTTGTAGCGGTCGGTCTCTGCGTCATAGCTCATCGGCTCGGTCAGCCGACCCTGATACTCAAGCCAGTAGTCGCTTTGTTCGAGCAACGACGTGACGCTGTGCCTGGCGAAAAACTTGGCATCGACGCGGCGCTTGGTCGCTTCCCAGTTCACCGCCTTGGCGCCGTTCTCGCAGAACATCACCATGCCGCCTTCATTGGAATCGCCCCAGGCGCAACCGGGGCAGTCGAAGCCGCCGTTCTTGTTGGTCTTGAGCATCATGCGCAGGTTTTTCAGCGCGTTGTCGCTGGTCAACCAGGCCTGGGCGACACTGATCAGTGCGCCCCAGCCTCCGGCGGCGCCTTTGTATGGCTTGTATCGAGGAACGGGTGTCTGGTCGGCTTGACGGTGTTGACTCACGCTTGGTTCTCCAACGCTGGGCTGTAGACCCGCGGCGCATTCTTTTGTGGCAGATGAATGAGATTGAGGTTGTGGCGACGGGCCCATTGCACGGCGAGCCCGGTGGGCGACGATAGGCTGACCAGCGTCTGGATGCCGGCGCGCAAGACTTTCTGGATCAATTCGAGGCTGCATCGACTGGTGACAATCGCCAGTCCGCCAGCCGTCGAAATGTTTTGGCGGACCAAGCCGCCGATCAATTTATCCAGCGCGTTGTGCCGGCCGATATCTTCGCGACCCAGCAACAGTTGGCCTTGGTCGTTCATGAACACGGCCGCGTGCACCGCCCCGCAGTGTTGGCCAAGCGGCTGGAACGCGCCGATGCGCTGGCGCAGGCCCTCCAGCCATTCAGCCGGTGGCAGGGGCGCGCCGGGCAATACTTCGAGCTCGGGCAATGCCTGCTCCACCGCTTCAACACCGCAAAGGCCGCAACCGCTGGTACCGGCCAGCTGCCGACGCTGTTGCTTGAGGTTCCAGAACGCGCGATTGGCGATGGTCACCTGCGCGTACTGCGCTGAGCCCGAGCCGCTGAGTTGCAGGTCATAGATATCCGAGGCGTCCTGGATAATGCCGCTGCCCAGGCTGAAGCCGACGATGAAATCTTCAAGGTCGGTGGGCGTCACCAGCATCACCGCCTGGCTGATGCCGTTAAAGGCAATCGCCAGTGCGACTTCCTCGGCCAGCGCGGTGCTGGCTGACTCCGTGTGCTCAAGGTTGCTGTAGCTGTAGGTGTGGCTGGCGGCGGGCGCAGGCGTTTCGAGGGCAGGCGCCGCGCAGGCTGGGCGCTTGGCGTTCATGGCATCACCGAGGGATTGATCAGCTTTAAGACTAGGCGCGGCAACTTGCCACGTCTAATCGCTATTACTGATCTGCCGATAGATGCCGTCGATCAAGCGCCAATCAGTGATTGTTGATAAACCGCGAAACACGCTTCAGCCAAGGCCGAACGTGGCGCGCTGCGACGCATGATCAGGCCCAGCCGGCCAAGGGTTTGGGCGTTTTCGATCGGTTGCAGGCGCAAATGCTCGGTCAGCCCTTCCAGTCCACCGTCCAACGGCATCACCGCGCAGCACAAGCCGCCATGCACAGCTTGTAACAGTTGATGCACGGCATCGGTTTGCAACAAAGGCTGTGGGTTGAGGCCGCGGCTGTGGAAGTTGTGGTCGATGGATTGGCGAAAGTGCATGCCGCTGGTGAGCATGCCCAGCGGCAACTCGATCAACGATTCCCAGCTCAGCGGTGCTTCGCCAAAGGTAAAGAAGCGCTGATCGTAGAGCAGGCCCATGCGGGTTTCACTGAAGGCGAAGGAGTCAAAGCGCTCGGCATCCAGGCGTTCGAGGTAGGACACGCCGAGGTCCAGGCGATTGTTCGCCAGTTGTTCGAGGATCTGTTCGGAGCTCAGTGCCGAGAGTTCAAAGCGCAGGTTCGGGTGTTCTGCGTGCAGGCGCTGCAGCAGCGGCAACGGATCGAAGCTCGACAGCGGCACCACGCCCAGGCGCAAGGTGCCGACCAGATTGCCGCGACAGGCCGCCGCCTCGGCGTACAAGCCGTCATAGGCGGCCAAGACGGTGCGCGCCCAAGCCAGCACCCTCTCGCCAGGTGCAGTAAAGCCTTCAAAGCGCTGGCCGCGATTGACCAGCGGCAGATCGAGTTCCTCCTCGAGGCTGCGCAGACGCATGGACAGGGTCGGCTGGGTAATATGGCAGCGTGCGGCGGCTTGGCCGAAATGGCGGGTTTCATCCAGAGCGATGAGGAATTTCAGCTGCTTGATGTCCATCTTCGCTCCAGGGTGCGGGAAGGGGTCGATTCTAGCGCAAGCGGCGTCATTGGTCGGTTTGGATTGGCAAACGGCTGCCGTGGTCTAGGCTTTTGCGTCTGGAACCCGAAACCCAAGGAGAGCGAAACGATGAGCCTGTTCAGTTTTCTCAAAGAAGCCGGTGAAAAAATCCTCGACGCGTTGACGCCGGACAAGGCTGAAGCCAATAGCGAGGCATTGACCAAGCATGTGCAGAGTGCGTTGACGGGGATCGATACTTCCAAGATTCAGGTGAAGGTCGAGGGCGATAAGGTCATCGCCAGCGGCGAAGCGAAGACGCAGGAAGAAAAGGAAAAAATTCTCCTGACGCTGGGCAACGTGGCGGGTGTCAGCGGTGTTGAAGACCAGATCACCGTGACCGGTCCAGTGGTCGTGGCCGCGAAGTTTGTCGTGGTCGAGAAGGGCGACACCTTGAGCGCCATTTCCCTGCGCGTGTACGGCAATGCCAACCTGTACAACAAAATCTTCGAAGCCAACAAACCGATGCTC
This sequence comes from Pseudomonas sp. EB271-G4-1, assembly GCF_058791355.1. NCBI lineage: Bacteria > Pseudomonadati > Pseudomonadota > Gammaproteobacteria > Pseudomonadales > Pseudomonadaceae > Pseudomonas > Pseudomonas sp. EB271-G4-1. The sequence continues at coordinate 58,889 of NZ_JBYTEO010000004.1, read as the reverse complement.
AAGGATGTGAACAAGATCTATCCGGGGCAATCGTTGCGTATTCCTGAATAATGTGAGGCCCTGTAGGAGCTGCCGAAGGCTGCGATCTTTTGACTTTGATCTTTAAAAACAAGATCAAAAGATCGCAGCCTGCGGCAGCTCCTACAGGAAATCAAAGGCCGGTTATCAAATCCCGATAGTCCTCGACCGCCGCAAACTCCGCCGTGTCCTTGGGCCCTTTGCGGCTATCCGGTTCCTTCACCGCCAGCAGATGCCCCACGCCGAACTCCCGGGCACTGCGCAGGATCGGCAGTGTGTCGTCGATAAACAGGCTGCGCGCCGGGTCGAAGTCGATGTCGGCCTGCAAGGCATCCCAGAACTGCGGGTTTTCCTTGGGGAAACCGTAATCGTGGGAGCTGATCAAACGCTCGAAATACGGCGCCAGCTCGATTCTTTCCAGCTTCAATGACAGCGAATCGCGATGCGCATTGGTGATCAGCACCACACGCTTGCCTGCACGCTTGATCGCCGCCAGGAAGATGTCCGCATCCGGGCGCAAGGCGATCAGATGAGCCGTTTCCAGTTTCAGCTCGCGCACGGGTAGTTTCAGTTCGGTACTCCAGAAATCCAGGCAGTACCACTGCAGCTGACCGGCATTGCGTTCAAATAACGGCTGCAGTTCCAGTTCGGCCATTGCCCGGCTCACCCCGTGCAGTTCGGCATAACGCTGGGGCAAGTGCTCCAGCCAGAAATGGTTGTCGAAGTGCAGGTCCAGCAGCGTGCCGTCCATGTCCAGCAGAACGGTATCGATGTCGTGCCAGGGCAGCAGGGACATAAAAACTTCTCCAACGGTAAAAAAAGGTATCCGGGGACAACAATCAGGATAGGCCGGGTATAGTAACCCGCTATCGCCCAGGAGCCGCTCATGCGCCAGAAACCCACCATCCTCGCCCGCGAGATTGTCGCCACCAGCCGTTTGTTCTGCGTCGAGGAGCTGAAGCTGCGTTTTTCCAATGGCGTGGAGCGCACCTATGAGCGATTGGTCGGCAAGGGCGCAGGCTATGGTGCCGTGATGATCGTGGCGATGCTCGATGCCGACCATGCCGTATTGGTCGAAGAGTACTGCGGCGGTACCGATGCATACGAATTATCCCTGCCTAAAGGCTTGATCGAGCCAGGCGAGGACGTTTTGGCGGCAGCCGAGCGCGAGCTCAAGGAAGAGGCAGGTTATGGGGCGCGACAGTTGGAACATCTGACCGAGCTGTCGTTGTCACCTGGTTACATGAGCCAGAAAATCCAGGTGGTGTTGGCCACTGACCTGTACGAAGAGCGCCTGGAAGGTGACGAGCCGGAGCCGATGGGCGTGGACAAGATCAACCTGCGCGAATTGTCGGCCCTGGCGCAGAACCCGAAGTTCACCGAAGGCCGTGCCTTGGCGGCGTTGTACCTGGCCCGTGACCTGCTGACCCAGCGCGGGGTGTTCCAGCCATGAATTTTCCCCATCCGTTGATGGCGCCGGTGGTCGAGCTGGCATTGAAGGCCGGCGAGGCGATCTTGCCGTTCTGGCGCGTCGGCACGGCCGTGACTGCCAAGACTGACGATTCACCCGTGACTGCCGCAGACATGGCTGCTCATCATCTGATTCTGGCCGGGCTGACGGCGCTTGATCCGAGTATTCCGGTGTTGTCCGAAGAAGACGCCAACATCCCGCAGAGTGTTCGCGCCAGTTGGCAGCGCTGGTGGTTGGTCGATCCGTTGGACGGGACCAAGGAATTCATCAGCGGCAGCGAAGAGTTCACCGTCAACATCGCGTTGATCGAGCAGGGGCGCGTGGTATTCGGCGTGGTGTCGATGCCGACTAACGGGCGTGTCTATGTCGGTGGTGCCGGTTTCGGCGCGTGGCGTTGCGATCAGGGGGGTACGCCCGTGGCGATTTCGGTGCGTGATGTACCGGGCCCCGGCCAATCGTTCACCGTGGTGGCCAGCCGTCGCCATTCCAGTCCACAGCAGGAACGCTTGCTGGCCGGATTGAGCGCCAGCCTGGGTGAACTGGAACTGGCCAGTATCGGCAGCTCCCTGAAATTCTGCCTGTTGGCCGAGGGGGCGGCGGATTGTTATCCGCGGCTGGCGCCGACTTCGCAGTGGGACACGGCGGCGGCGCAAGGCGTGCTGGAAGGGGCGGGTGGCGAGGTGCTGGATCTCAATGGCGCACCGTTCTGCTATCCGGCGCGGGAATCGCTGCTGAACGAATTTTTCCTCGCACTGCCGGCCAAGGCTGCATGGCGGGAGAAACTGTTGGCGCTGGCTCGAGATTAAAATCAAAAGATCGCAGCCTGCGGCAGCTCCTACGGGTATACACATAACCCCTGTAGGAGCTGCCGCAGGCTGCGATCTTTTGATTTACCGGTGCAACACGTATTGCCCGACAAACTTCACCGCATCCTCATCGCTACCCGCGTTCACCACCCGCGTGTGCAGGACCAGCCGCGCCCGTCCGTATCGCTGATACATCGCCAGGAATTTCTTCCACACCTGCGCACCCGGCGCCTGGCAAATGGCATGTGCATCCCCTGTCACCGGCAGCGGGTAGTGGATCTGCCCTTCCTGAATAACGATGTGTCCGTCGGTTATCCCTTCTTCTTTGAGGCGCAAATGCAGCCAGCCCCAACCGGCCAGTACCGCGCCACAATACAGGCTGCCGCCGAACATGGTGCTCTTGTGATTGACGTTAGCGTCCAGCGGCAAGTACAGGCGCAGTTGTTGATCGTGCCAGTCGAGCACCTTGAGGCCCATGTCCCGGGTGAGGGGAATGTCGTGGTGGAGGACGGATTCCAGTTGACGACTGTCGCGGCTCATTCAGGGGCCTCTTGTTTGCAGTGGATAAGTGGGCGGCGGCTCAATCGAGGTCGTCGCTATGGGTGGCGGTGCCACTATCGGCGAAGCTCAGGCCGTGCTTGCGCAATTTGTCATGCAAGGTCTTGCGTGGAATGCCGAGCGCTTCGGCGACGCTGCGCACTGAACTGTGCGAGCGCGCCAGTTCGGCGGCAATCAGGGTTTTTTCGAAGTTTTCCACTTGCTCGCTCAACCCGCCGCTGACCATTTCTACCGTCGTGCCAACCGTGCCTTGCACCTCATTGTTGTCCAGCGCCAGTTCCAGGCCCAGGGCGAAGCGTTCGGCAGCATTCTGCAGTTCGCGCACGTTGCCGGGCCAGGCGTGACGCAACAGCAGGGCGCGTTGTCCGGGTTGCAGTTCATGGGGCGGCAAGCCATGGCGGGCGCTGGCTTCATCGGCGAAATGCTGGAACAGCACCAGCGCGTCTTCACCGCGTTCGCGCAGCGGTGGAATGCGCAATGGCGCGACGTTCAGGCGATAGTACAAGTCGGCGCGGAATCGGCCCTGATCGGCGGCCTGGCGCAGGTCTTCCTTGGTGGCGGCGATGATGCGGATGTCCAGCGGGATCAGTTGATTGCCGCCCAGGCGTTCGACCACCCGCTCCTGCAGCAAGCGCAGCAATTTCACCTGGACGTCCAGGCTCATGCTTTCGATCTCATCGAGAAACAACGTGCCACCGTTGGCAAATTCGAACTTGCCGATGCGGCGTTTCTGCGCGCCCGTGAAAGCGCCGGGCTCATGCCCGAACAACTCGCTTTCGACCACCGACTCGGCCAGCGCTCCGGCGTTGATCGCCACGAACGGACCACTGCGCCGACTCGACAGGTCATGCAAGGCTCGTGCAACCACTTCTTTACCGGCCCCGGTCTCGCCGAGGATCAGCACGTCTGCCCGAGTTGCCGCCAAGGCGCCGATTTGCTCGCGCAGACGCAGCATCGAGGGCGACTGCCCGACCAGACGCGTGCTCAATTCATTGCGATCGCTCAGGGCCAGGCGCAGGCTGCGGTTGTCCAGCACCAGTCGGCGCAAGGCCAGGGCACGGCGCACGCTGTCGAGCAGCGCATCGCTGGCGAAGGGTTTTTCCAGAAAATCATAGGCACCGGCGCGCATGGCTTGCACCGCCAGCGGCACATCGCCGTGGCCGGTGATCAGCAGCACCGGCAGTTCCGGATCCTGGGCGTGGAGCTCGGTCAGCAGTTCGATGCCGTCCATGCCCGGCATGCGGATATCGCTGACGACCACGCCTGGCCAGTCGCGCTCCAGTTGTGCGGCCAGGCCCTTGGCTTCGGCCAGCGGCAGAATCTTCAGGCCGGCGAGGTCCAGGGTCTGGCTCAAGGCCTGGCGCAGGTGGGGATCGTCGTCGATCAACACGACCTGGATGCGGTTGTCGATGGTCATGCACTTCGGTCCTCGGACGGTTGCAGGCTCACACCCGGTGCACCTGCGCGCAGTTTCAGGGTAATCAGGGCGCCGCCCTCCTTGTGGTTGGCGAACGACAGTTCGCCGCCGAAGGCGCGCATCAGGGTCTCGCATATCGCCAGCCCCAATCCAAGCCCCTGGGTACGGGTCTTGGTGGTGTAGAAGGGCTCGCTGGCGCGGCCCAGGGCCTCCAGGCAGAAACCGGGGCCGTTGTCGCGAATGTACAGGTTGACGCCTTCGCCCGTGGATTGGGCACTCAGCCAGAGTTTACGCGGCGGACCTTTTTCCGTCAGGGCATCGAGGGCGTTGGCCAGCAGGTTGCCCAGCACTTGGCGCAGGCGGGTTTCTCCGGCCTCGACCCACAACGTGGCGGCGGGCAAGTCGCGGATCAGTTCGACTTCCATACTGCGTCGACGCTTGGCCAACAAGGCCAGGGCATCGTCCAGCGCTGGCTGCAGGGCGACGCTTTCCGGAGCGTGGCGGTCGCGCCGGGCAAAGGCGCGCAGGTGAGCGATGATCGACGCCATGCGTCCGGTCAGTTCGCTGATCAGCTTGAGGTTGCCACGGGCATCGTCGGTGCGCTCGTGGTCGAGCAACACTTCGGCGTTTTCCGCGTAGCTGCGGATGGCTGCCAGCGGTTGGTTGAGCTCGTGGCTGATGCTCGCCGACATCGTTCCCAGCGCCGAGAGCTTGCCGGCCTGCACCAGGTCATCCTGGGCGCGAACCAGTTCTTGCTGGGCCTGCTCGCGCTCCAGCACTTCCTGTTTGAGTCGGCGGTTGAGACCCTCAAGGTCGCTGGTACGTTCAGCCACCCGGCCTTCCAGTTCGCGCCGGGCCTTGGCTTCGAAGGCGATGCGTTCCAGGTAATGACGGCGGCGTTGCATCATCAGGCCGAGCAACAGCATCAACACCAGCAGCGTCGCGCCACCGATGGCGACTACCGTGCGCACCGGACGATCGATCAGGGTGCGCGGGGCGAGGATGCTGACGTTCCAGCCGGTTTCCGCGATCGGCTGAGTCTGGGTCAACCAGGCGTTGGGATTGAGCTTGAGCGGCTTGGGTTCGCGGGTGGGGTAGGGCTGGATCGCGGTGATGGCCTTGCGCTCTTCTTCGCTCAACTCACGGGTCGAACGAAAGCGCCATTCCGGCCGCGAAGTGAGGATGACCACGCCGTTGTGATCGGTCAGCAGCAGTTGCTCCGGGGTTTTGCCCCATAGGCTTTCGGTGTGGTCGAGGTCGACCTTGACTACCAGCACGCCGATGATTTTTTCGCCCTCTCGCACGGCAGCGGCGAAGAAGTAGCCCCGTTTGGCGGACGTGGTGCCCAGCCCGAAAAATCGTCCGAGCCGCCCGGCCATGGCTTCGCTGAAGTACGGCCGGAAGGCAAAGTTGCGGCCGACGAAACTGTCGTGCTTGTCCCAGTTGGAGGCGGCCAGGGTCTTGCCCGTCGTGTCCATCAGGTACATGACTTCGGCGCCGGTCTGGGTGCTGATGTTCTTCAACAGGCGATTGGCGTTGCCCTGGGTGACACCATCGTCTGGCGCGCCAAGCACGGCGCGCAAGGCCGGCAGGTCGCCGAGGATCTGCGGCAGTACTTCATAACGGTGCAGGGTGCCCAGCAGGTTGGCGACGTAGAGATCGAGGGTCTGGCGATTCTGCCCAGCCAATTCGCTGCGGTAATAGCGCTCGGCCAGGTGCTCCAGCGGCCACAGTAAGGGTGCCAGGCACAGTGCGAGCAGGGCCAGGCTGCGCCAGCGGGGTCTGCGGGGAAGGGTTGGAGTCATGAGCATCGAGCGCCTGTGGGTACAGGTGCATTATGCCTAGGCTTGCCGACGCAGTCTGCGCACCTTGCGGCCGGTGCGAGCGGTGTGTCAGTCGAAGACGTCGGCATCCTTGAAAAATGCCGCGGCCTGGTCCCTGGCCGACAGTTGCGGCGCAGTATCGAGCGGCCAGTCGATGGCCAGGTCGGGGTCGTCCCAGCGAATGCTGCGTTCGGCCGATGGGTTGTAGTACTCAGTGGTTTTGTACAAAACCTCGGCGAACTCACTCAACACCAGGAAACCGTGGGCGAAACCCTTGGGAATCCACAGTTGGCGATTGTTCTGCGCAGAAAGACGCACGGCTACCCACTGGCCGAAATGTGGCGAGCTGCGCCGCACATCAACAGCCACATCAAGGATTTCCCCGGCACAGACCCGAACCAGTTTGTCCTGGGTATTCTCAAGTTGGTAATGCAGCCCGCGCAGCACGCCTTTTTGCGAGCGCGAATGGTTGTCCTGAATGAATTGAGTGCTCAGGCCAGTGGCTTCCTTGAAAACCTTCGCATTGAAACTTTCGTAGAAAAAACCACGATCGTCACCGAAAACCTTGGGCTCGATGATCAAAACACCGGGCAGGTCGGTGGTCACAACATTCATGGGTTTCTCCAACGATGGGCATTGATGGTCGCCATTCTTGCCCAGAGTGCCTGTAAGGGCGAGTGTCGTGTGCTTTTTTCTTCGAAGTTGACCGATCCAGCCGCTTGCCAGCCGGCTGAAGGGGGGTTGCGTATCGCCCCGAGCAGTGGCGATATAGGCGCCTAATAAAATTTCAGGGGTCGTTGTATGCCGCTCGCCACGTTGATTCATCGCGCCAGTTTGCCCAGTCCGCAAGTCTCTGCCGAGCAAGCGCTTGAGCTTTTGCAGGCGCATTACGGGTTCGACGGAACGTTGCAGGCCCTTGGCAGCCAGCAGGATCTGAACTTTCGCGTCGACAGTGCTCAAGGGCGTTTTGTCCTGAAAATATGCCGGGGAGACTATTCGGCGCTGGAGTTGCAAGCCCAGCATGCCGGGCTCAAGCACCTGGCTGAGCATCCGGATGTGCACGTACCGCGTGTGATCGCGGCGAAAAACGGGGCGGACCTGTTGTCCCTGGAGGTCGCTGGCCAAGCGGTGCATGTGCGTTTGCTGGACTACATCGAGGGACAGTCCCTGACGCACCTCGAGCATTTCAATCGAACGGTGGTCGCCGGTTTCGGGCGGCTGTGCGGTGAAATGGACCTGGCACTGGCGGATTTTGAACATCCGGGGCTGGTGCGAACCCTGCAATGGGACGCGCGTCACGCCCACGCATTGATCGCGCATTTGTTGCCGGTGATCAAGGATGAAGCCCAGCGCCGACTGATCGTTGAAGCGTCCGAGCAGGCCGAGCGCCATTTGTTGCCGCTGCAAGACAAGTTGCCGGTGCAAGCCATTCACATGGACATCACCGACGATAACGTGGTGTGGCAGCGCGATGCGCAACGCCATTGGCAACTGCAAGGTGTGATCGATTTCGGCGACTTGATCCGTACCTGGCGCATAACCGACCTGTCGGTGACCTGTGCAGCATTGCTGCACCATGGTGAAGGTGATCCGTTCTGCATTTTGCCAGCGGTGCAGGCGTATCACGCGGTCAATCCGTTGCAGCATGAAGAGCTGCTGGCGCTGTGGCCGCTGATCGTCGCCCGCGCGGCGGTGTTGGTGCTCAGTGGTGAACAACAGGTGAGCATCGATCCGGGCAATACCTATAGCCGCGACAACCTGGTCCACGAATGGGAGATCTTCCGTGTGGCCACGTCGGTGCCATTGGCGCTGATGGAAGCGGCCATCCTGTCGGCTGTCGGGCAGAGCCTTCCGGGCATTGGCAGCGAAGGCTTCGCCCCGCTGCTGCCGAGCCTGGTGGGGCGTGAGTTTGCGTTGATCGACCTGGGCGTGCTCAGCCCGCATTTCGAGGCCGGTAACTGGGAGCAGGCAGGCATCGATCAACGCCTGTTGGATGAGGCCGCCGCTGTCCACGGCCTGGTGGCCAGTCGTTATGGGCAATACCGTTTGTCACGCACGCGCCCGGACACGGCCGGCGAGCCGGACACCTGCCCTCTGCACGTCGAATTGCGCGTACCCCATGGCACGACCGTCGAAGCGCCGTTCGCCGGGGTGGTGCACCAGCCGATGCCCGGGGTGCTGCAACTGGACGGTCCGCAACTGAGCGTGCGGCTGTGGGGTGTCACGCCATCGCTGCATAGCGGCGCGGCGCTGGTCAAGGGCCAGGTGCTGGGCTCGGTCAGCGGGCCGTTGATCGTGCAGCTGTGCCGAGGGGCTTCGTTCAGCGCGCCGTTGTTTTGCACACCTTCACGAGCCGCCGCATGGCAAGCGCTGTGCCCATCGCCCGCGATGCTTCTGGGGTTGGCTTGCGATGCGCAGGAGGAACTCGATTCACAGACCTTGCTGGCACGCCGCGGCGCCAGTTTCGCCCGCACGCAAAAACACTATTATGTCGACCCGCCGCGCATCGAACGCGGCTGGCGCAACCACCTGATCGACATGCAGGGCCGTTCTTACCTCGACATGCTCAACAACGTCGCGGTACTCGGCCACGGCCATCCGCGCATGGCGGCAGTCGCCAGCCGCCAGTGGTCGTTGCTCAACACCAACTCGCGGTTCAACTATGCCGCCGTGGCCGAGTTCTCCGAGCGCCTGCTGAAATTGGCGCCCGAGGGCATGGACCGGGTGTTCCTGGTCAACAGCGGCAGCGAGGCCAACGACCTGGCCATTCGCCTGGCATGGGCCTATAGCGGCGGGCGCGACATGCTCAGCGTGCTGGAGGCCTATCACGGCTGGACCGTAGGCGCGGATGCGGTATCGACTTCGATCGCCGACAACCCCAAGGCCTTGAGCAGCCGCCCGGACTGGGTGCACCCGGTGACCGCGCCGAACACCTATCGCGGTGAATTCCGCGGCCCTGACAGCGCGCCGGACTACGTGCGCAGCGTCGAACACAACTTGGCGAAAATCGCCGGGCAAAATCGTCAACTGGCCGGGTTCATTTGCGAACCGGTATACGGCAATGCCGGTGGCATCTCGCTGCCACCGGGTTATTTGCAGCAGGTTTACACAATGGTTCGTGCCCAGGGCGGCGTGTGCATCGCCGACGAAGTGCAAGTGGGTTATGGGCGCATGGGGCATTTCTTCTGGGGCTTTGAAGAGCAGGGCGTGGTCCCGGACATCATTACCATGGCCAAGGGCATGGGCAACGGCCAGCCACTGGGCGCGGTGATCACCCGCCGGGAAATCGCCGAAGCGCTGGAGGCCGAGGGGTATTTCTTTTCGTCCGCCGGTGGCAGCCCGGTCAGTTGCCAGATCGGCATGGCGGTGCTGGATGTGATGGAAGAGGAAAAACTCTGGGAAAACGCCCAGGTTGTTGGCGGGTACTTCAAGGAGCGGCTTGAAGCGCTGATCGATATTCATCCGTTGGTTGGCGCCGTGCACGGCTCCGGGTTCTATCTGGGGGTGGAATTGATCCGCAACCGTGAAACCCTGGAACCGGCCACCGAAGAAACCACCGCGCTGTGCGATCGCTTGCGAGAGCTGGGGATTTTCATGCAACCGACGGGCGATTACCTCAACGTGCTGAAGATCAAGCCACCGATGGTCACTTCGCGCCAGAGCGTGGATTTCTTCGTGGACATGCTCTCGAAGGTGCTAAGCGAAGGACTGTAAGTATCACCGCTAATCCCCTGTAGGAGCTGCCGCAGGCTGCGATCTTTTGACTTTTTGGCGCCAGTAACGGCTTTGAAGATCAAAAGATCGCAGCCTGCGGCAGCTCCATGGGGTATGTGAAAGTCGATTGTTATCGGGTTTAAGTGAGAGATTTAAGACGAAAGGCGAACTAAACGCTTCAAAAGCCGATTTTTATCGGATATAAAGTCGCCAATGCCAGGGTGTGGATGAACCATGCCCGACCGTCACGCACTTGCCCGGAGATGCTTCATGAGCCGTAACGTTACTGTCGCTGCCACGCAAATGGCCTGTTCCTGGGACCTCGAAGGCAACATTGAGGTCGCTGAAAGACTGGTCCGTGAAGCCGCCGCCAAAGGCGCGCAAATCATCCTGATCCAGGAATTGTTCGAAGCGCCGTACTTCTGCCAGAAGCCGAATCCGGATTACCTGCAACTGGCGACAACGGTGGAAGATAACGTCGCCATCAAGCACTTCCAGAAAGTCGCCAAGGAGCTGCAAGTCGTGTTGCCGATCAGCTTCTACGAACTGGCGGGCCGTGCGCGGTTCAACAGCATCGCGATCATCGATGCCGACGGCAGCAACCTCGGGATTTATCGTAAAAGCCACATTCCAGATGGACCTGGCTATCACGAGAAGTACTACTTCAACCCGGGCGATACCGGCTTCAAGGTGTGGAACACCCGCTACGCGAAAATCGGCGTGGGCATCTGCTGGGACCAGTGGTTCCCCGAGGCTGCGCGCAGCATGGCGCTGCAAGGCGCGGAAATCCTGTTCTACCCGACTGCCATCGGCAGCGAGCCCCACGACAAGACCATTTCGTCCCGTGATCACTGGCAACGCGTGCAACAGGGCCACGCCGGCGCTAACCTGATGCCGCTGATCGCCAGTAATCGCATCGGCAACGAAGAACAAGACGGCTACGACATTACCTTCTATGGTTCGTCGTTCATCGCCAACCAGTTCGGCGAGAAGGTGCAGGAACTGAACGAAACCGAAGAAGGCATCCTGGTTTACACCTTCGACCTCGACCAACTCGAACACATCCGTAGCGCGTGGGGCTCGTTCCGTGACCGTCGTCCGAACTTGTACGGCGCGCTGAAAACCCTCGACGGTACCCTGGAGTCCTGATCGACATGACCACTTTGAAAAGCACCCCTCGCGCAGACGGCTTCTACATGCCGGCCGAGTGGGCACCCCAGACCCAGACCTGGATGATCTGGCCTGAGCGCCCGGACAACTGGCGCCTGGGCGGCAAGCCTGCACAAGCCGCGCACGTCGCGGTGGCCAAGGCTATCGCCCGTTTTGAACCCGTCACCGTGGCGGTGTCCGCCGGCCAATACGAAAACGCCCGTGCACGCCTCGACGTTCCGAATATCCGCGTTGTCGAGATGTCCAGCGACGACGCCTGGGTTCGGGACACCGGCCCGACCTTCGTCATCAACAACAGCGGCGAAGTCCGGGGCGTGAACTGGGATTTCAACGCGTGGGGTGGTTTCGACGGCGGCCTGTATTCGCCGTGGAACCGCGACTCGCAAGTGGGCGGCAAGATCCTCGAAATCGAGCGCAGCCCACGTTATCGAACCGAGGGCTTCGTGCTCGAAGGCGGTTCGATCCATGTCGATGGCGAAGGCACACTGATCACCACTGAAGAATGCCTGCTCAACCGAAATCGCAATCCGCACCTGAACCGTGCAGAAATCGAAGCGGTACTGAAAGATAATCTGGCTGTGGATAAGATCCTCTGGCTGCCGGACGGTCTGTTCAACGACGAAACCGATGGCCATGTGGATAACTTCTGCTGCTATGTGCGTCCGGGTGAAGTGCTGTTGGCCTGGACAGACGATCCACAGGACCCGAACTACCCACGCTGTCAGGCGGCCATGAAGGTGCTGCAAAATAGCACCGACGCCAAGGGCCGCCCGTTCACGGTGCACAAGATGCCGATTCCGGGGCCGCTGTATGCGACTGAGGAGGAATGTGACGGTGTCGATCCGGTCGACGGGACTCAGGAGCGTAACCCGAGCGTGCGTCTGGCCGGCTCTTACGTCAACTTCCTGATCGTCAACGGCGGCATCATTGCCCCGAGTTTCGATGACCCGCTGGATGGTCCGGCAAAAGAGATTTTGCAGACGTTGTTCCCGCAGCACGAAGTGGTCATGGTTCCAGGTCGTGAACTGTTACTGGGGGGCGGTAACATTCACTGCCTTACCCAACAGCAGCCAGCACCACACAAGGAATGAGTGCCCTCGTAACAGCTTGAGATAATTGCAAAAAAATCAGGCAAACGTTTTCGCGCACCGCCTGGTATAGAGCCCGCAGTCCTTCTGGTCGGCGGGCTTTTTTGTATCCGCTCGTCGACATTCCAGGCACCTTGGCATAGCTCTTGTATCGCTCATGGCGCAAAACAGGGAGGGGGAGAACTTAGTTGTTCTGTCATAAACCTTGGATAAGTTAGGCCGCTCGCAAACCAGGAGAGAGCGCTGAAATGAACGCCGATGTGAATGTGGTGAGCGACCGGGCGTTGCATCCCCTGGCGGTAAATGCTGAATCGCTCCAGACTCTGGCGAATTGGTTCAAGTCCAAAGGAACGCGTCAGACCACAAAAAGTGATCCGCGCCGGACGATGATCGAACGCTACCCCGCTGGTTTATTCAGCGAGGCAGAACTGGATGCGTTATGGGATGTGATGGAAGGATAAGAAGAAAAACAATGGATTGATAAAAGAAAAGCGCTGCCAGGATGGCAGCGCTTTTTTTGTGGGCGCAGGTTGCTTCACGCCGGACAACCGTTTGAGTTTTTCTGCCAAGGAACCTCACTTCTTAGACGAATTACGCCTATTTACAGACGATTCATGAAATTGACATATAGTTAACCCCGCAGCTACGATCCGGCCCAACGCCTGTGGCAGACCGCCATGACCGAAAAATAATAAAAAGGCCCGCCGCGACTGATCGTGGGCGGGCCTTTTTCTTTGCGGAATGAAATAAGAGTGCGATAGCGCCGTTTCAGCCGATCAACACAGCGCGTTTCAACCCGTAATAAGGAAAACAACATGTTGAACAAGCGAATCAGCCTGATCGCTCTGGGGATTTTGAGCGCTACGCAGGCCATGGCTAACGACCAGGCCGAATCCAAGGGCTTTGTTGAAGAAAGCAGCCTAAAAGTGCTGCTGCGCAACGCCTATATGAACCGTGACTACAAAGACGGCAACCCGGACAAGTCCGAGTGGGGCCAAGCGGCCATCGGTACGTTCTCGTCCGGCTTCACCCAAGGCACCATCGGTGTGGGTGTGGATGCCTTTGGTCTGTACGCGCTCAACCTGGAGCGCAATGAAGATCGTAGCGGCGCCCAAGGCATCGATTTTTTCAAAAAGGGTGCCAGCGGCGAACCGGCTGACGACCTGGCCAAAGCTGGCGCAGCGGTCAAATTCCGCCTGTCCAGCACAACGCTGACTTACGGCGACCAAATGCCGGTCCTGCCGGTACTGAGCTACGACAACGGTCGCCTGCTGCCGGAAAGCTACACCGGCACCCTGATCACCTCCAAGGAGATCAAGGGCCTGGAACTGAACGCCGGTCGCTTCACCGCCGAATCGCGCAAAAGCGCCGAAGGCCATGACAGCGGTGGCCTGAAGTCGATCAACGTGTTGGGTGGTAGCTACCAGTTCACCGAACAATTCAAGGCTGCGTTGTACGCGTCCGACGTCGAAGACGTGCTGAAGAAGCAATACGTGAACGCCAACTACGTGTTCCCGTTCGACAAGGATCAGTCCCTGACCCTGGACTTCAACGGCTATCGCACCAAGCTGGAAGATTCCTACGTTCGCGACAACAACATCACCGGCGACGACAACAAGATCTGGAGCCTGGCAGCCACCTTCGCCACCGGCCCACACTCGTTCACCCTGGCGCACCAGCGCAGCACCGGCGACAGCAACCTGGGCTACGCCTACGGCGGCTACCAGAAGGATCAAGGTCGCGTCGGTGACGGTGGCAACACCATCTACCTGGCCAACTCCTACTGGTCGGACTTCAACGCCGAAGACGAACGCAGCTGGCAACTGGGCTACGGCCTGGATTTCAGCACCTTCGGTGTACCGGGCCTGAGCTACAACTTCGCTTACGTACGCGGTGACAACATCACCACCTCCACCAGCGAAGGCGGTACCGAGCGCGAGATCTTCAACCAGTTCAAGTACGTCGTGCAAAGCGGCCCGGCCAAAGACCTGAGCATCAAGCTGCGCAGCTCCATCCTGCGCGTGTCGCAGAAGTCGAGCGAATACAACGTCAGCGGTAACGAAGTGCGGGTTTTCGTGGATTACCCGATCAACGTTTTCTGATGATGGGTTGTGTTATCGAGGCCTGATTCAAGGCCGAAAAGAAGAAGCCCCGACTGGTTCGGGGCTTTTTTTCTTGTGCTAAATGGGTCATGTCGTCAAAAGTCGATTTCGGGTACATGTGTTGTGAACGTGTCGCCCGCGGCGACATGTTCCGAGGACGTGTCGCAAAAAGTGGAAAAGTGCGACACGTTATGCCCTCATGTCTACACTGGCGACATGAGAGAGGTCAATCTCTGCTCAAAACACATACAAAATGATCAGGAACGCATCCATGACCGAACCGTTGCTGCCATGGCAGGCAGACAGGCCATACAACCAGCTTCCACTGCTGCCGCCGGGAGTCGAGCTGGAAACACGTGCAGTCCTCAAAAAATGTATTGAGGCACGCACGGCCTTGGCCGAGTTGAAGCAGGCAGCAGAGTTGATTCCTAACCAGACGGTTCTGATCAATACCATTCCGTTGCTCGAAGCCAAGGCTAGCTCGGAAATAGAAAGCATCGTCACCACCACGGATTTGCTGTTCCAGCATGCGCAAGACACGGATAACCACGCAGACCCGGCCACCAAGGAGGCGCTGCGCTATCGAACGGCGCTGAGCCAAGGTTTCCAGTCCTTGGCTGAACGTCCGCTATCCACCAACACCGCCGTGGAAATCTGCCGTACGTTGAAGGGCGCGAAACTGGATATTCGCCGTACACCTGGCACGCAGCTCGCCAATGACCGGACCGGTGAGGTCATCTATACCCCGCCCGAAGGAGAAGAACACCTGCGCAACCTTCTCGCCAACTGGGAGCGCTTTCTGCACAACGAAACCGATCTCGATCCACTGGTTCGCATGGCGGTCGGGCATTATCAATTTGAGGCCATCCATCTTTTTGTCGACGGCAATGGTCGTACCGGGCGCGTCATCAATACTCTGTTTCTGATTCAGGAAGGCTTGCTGAACCTGCCGATTCTGTATCTCAGCCGCTACATCATTGCCCAGCGTGCCGATTACTATCGACTCTTGCTGGAGGTGACGACCCAGCAGGCGTGGGAGCCATGGCTGTTGTTCATGCTCAGTGCAGTAGAGGAAACCGCGCGTTGGACGACAGCCAAAATTGCCGCAATCCGCGCATTGTCCGAACACACCACTCAATTTGTGCGTGACCAAGTACCCAAAACCTACTCACGGGAGTTGTTGGACGTCATCTTCGAACAGCCCTACTGCCGCATCAGCAACGTGGTCGACAAGAAAGTTGCTCAACGACAGGCTGCTTCACGTCACCTGAAAGATCTGGTGACCATTGGTGTGTTAGAGGAGATTCAAGTGGGGAAGGAGAAGCTGTTTATCCATCCGAAGCTGATGCAGTTGCTAAGCCGCGACAGTAATGAGTTTAAACGTTACGCCGACTAACGCGCGAAAATGAAAAGCCCCGAATGATTCGGGGCTTTTTCTTCAGAACGAACGGAGAATATTCCCGGCGGAGCCATCGTTGACGGAGAGACCTATTACACTACGTAACTAATGATGTTCCCGTCCCCACCTTTATCCCCTCCAGCGAACTCCCTACATTGAGCTCCAACGCCTCTCCCATCATCCCGACGGGAAGGTCACTGGAGTTTCCCTCATGCCTTTCGTAAGCGTACGCATCACCCGCGATGGCGTTACCACTGAGCAGAAAGCTCAGGTGATCGCCGAGATCACTGAAACACTGGAACGCGTCCTCAACAAACGCCCTGACCTGACCCACATCGTGATCGAGGAAGTCGACACCGATAACTGGGGCTACGCCGGGATCACCACTACCCAGTACCGCAAGCAACTGGCGGACGAGGGGCAGTCATGACGCCTTCAGTCACCATCGATTTCGTCTCCGATGTGGTGTGCCCATGGTGCGCACTGGGGGCGACGGCGCTGGAGCAGGCGATCGAGAACGTGGCGGGTGAAGTTGCGGTCGAGCTGACCTACAAGCCTTTCGAGCTGAACCCGAACATGCCGCCCGAAGGCGAGAAAGCGGTCGAGCATTTGATGCGCAAATACGGACGTACCGCCCAGGACGTCGCCAATGGCAAAGCAATGCAGATCGAACGCGGCAATGCCATCGGCTTCAAGTTCGACCTGGAGAAGCGCACCCACTTCTACAACACCTTCGACGCCCACCGGTTGTTGCTCTGGGCGCTGGAAGAAGGACGCCAGGTGGCACTGAAGAAGATCCTGCTTCGCGCTTACTTCAGCGAAGGCCAGAACCCGAGCGATCAGCAGACGCTGGTACGGCTGGCGGGTCAAGCCGGATTGGACGAGGACCGTGCACGCGAGGTGTTGGCGTCGGGCGCCTTTGCCAACGAGGTGCGTGAGCTTGAAGCGTTCTATCACCAGCACGGCATCAATTCGGTCCCGGCCCTGGTACTCAACGGCCGTCACCTGGTGTCCGGTTCGCAGTCGGTCGAGTACTACGAACAGATGTTGAGACAAATGGCGCAAGCCTGATTACCAAGTTGTTTTCAAACCATCATTTATGAGTAGAGGTTCATCATGAGCAATTCGAAAAAAGTCGTTGTCATCACTGGCGCATCCCAAGGTCTCGGCGACGGCATGGTCAAGGCCTTCCGCGAGCTCGGCTACCAGATCGTCGCGACCTCGCGCTCGATCAAGCCATCCACCGATCCAGACATCCTCACCGTGGCCGGCGACATCGGCGAGCCAGAGACTGCACAGCGCGTAATCCGTGAAGCGATCGCACGCTTCGGTCGTGTCGACACCCTGATCAACAACGCCGGGATCTTCATCGCCAAGCCGTTCACCCAGTACACCGCTGAAGACTACGCCAATGTGCTATCGGTGAACGTCAACGGCTTCTTCTACATCACCCAACTGGCCATCGCCGAGATGGAAAAACAAGGCAGCGGCCACGTCGTCAACATCACCACCAGCCTGGTGGACCATGCTATCGATGGCGTGCCTTCGGTACTGGCCTCGCTGACCAAAGGTGGCTTGAACGCGGCAACCAAATCCCTGGCCATCGAATACGCCAAGCGCGGCATTCGGGTGAATGCAGTATCGCCCGGCATCATCAAGACCCCGATGCACGGCGAAGAAACCCACGCCGCACTGGGCGCTCTGCACCCGGTCGGGCATATGGGCGAGATCGATGACATCGCCAACGCGGTCGTGTACCTGGACGGGGCCAAGTTCGTCACTGGCGAAATCCTCCACGTGGATGGCGGGCAGAGCGCGGGTCACTAAGATCTGGGTTTTCCAGGCAGCAGAAACAACAAAGCCCTCGTATTGCTTCGAGGGCTTTGTTTTTCGAACAGTATCAGGATGCAGTTTCTTTCACGATTTCGAACCAGTACGAATCAGGAAGTCTGCCGATCAATATCGCGTCGAAGCACGACAGCAGTGGTGATGTCTTCAACGGTTTCGTGGCTGGCTACTGCATCTCTGACCCGATTCAGATCATCGATCGTTCGCGATTCGATCTCGATGACCAGATCAAGCTGGCCACTGACCGAAGAGACGCGTCGTACCTGCGAGTTCTGGGCAAGCAGGTCCAGCAGGCTGATTGCGGGCGTGCGCTTGAGGCTAACGAGAAGGATCGCGCGAATCACATTGGCATCGATTTCGCCGATATCAGCCCGATAGCCTCGGATCACACCATTGCGCTCAAGGTTGATGACGCGCTCGCTGGTGGCGCTTCTTGAAAGTCCGATTCTCGCGGCCAGGGCCTTCAGGGCAATGCGAGCCTCTCTGGACAGGATTTCGAGTATTTCGCGATCTTTCGTGTCCAGGTCGCGCATCAGAACTCCCTAAATTTGCTACCGGATTTGTGCCGGTCGATTCCGACAATATGCAGGCCAAAGTCGACCGCATACCTACTGCCGTCCAAGGCTTCGCGTGCCAAGCTATCTGAAAAAAATGGCTTGGAAAACAATTACCATGACTAATCTTTCTCATCCCGCCCCCCAGTTCTCGACGGGGGATGCCGAAAAGCTCGGTGAACAGCTTTTCAACGTTATCGGTACGGCCACGCCACTGGACGGCGAACGAGACCGCAACTATCGGTTGAAGACAGGAACCGATGCGGGGTGGATCCTGAAAGTCGTCAACTCGACGGAACCGCGAATTGAAAGCGAGTTTCAGACGGCCATTCTCAGTCACCTTGCCAGTAACAGCCCCGAGCTTGCCGTGCCCTTTCTCAAGAAAAGCCGCGAGGGTGATTTTCTCGCCTCGGCGGTGGCAGCTTCTGGCGAAACCCATGCGGTTCGCCTGGTCAGCTGGTTGCAAGGAACGCCGCTTGCCGAGGTCGAGCGTACGTTCGAATTGATGCGTAGCCTCGGTCAGTCTTTCGGTGATGTGGATCATGCACTCCAGGGTTTCATGCATGCGGGCGCGGTACGTGATCTCGACTGGGATTTGCGTCACGCCGCACGTTCGCGCTCACGCCTGCATTTCGTGAAAGACATTGGCAAAAGAGCAATTCTGCAACGGTTCATTGATACGTTCGAAAAAACGGTTCAACCCAAGCTCGCGCGTTTGCGCACTCAAGTCATTCACAATGATGGCAATGACTGGAACATCCTCGTCGACTCCGGGAACCATCAGAAAGTCTCAGGCATCATCGATTTCGGCGATGCGGTCCATACGATCCTGATTGCCGAAGTTGCCATCACCTGTGCTTATTCCATTCTCGACATGGAAGATCCAATCGGCGCGGCCGCCGCCCTCACGGCCGGTTTCCATGAGAAATACCCTCTGCATCCGGAGGAGGTCGACGTCCTCTTCAATCTCATAGCGATGCGTCTGGTCACGAGCGTCACCTTGTCGGCATCGCGATACGGCCAGGCTCAAGACAATCCCTACCTTGCCATCAGCGAAGCGCCGGCCTGGCGCCTGCTGGAGAGGATGGATCGCATGAACCCTCGACTGGCGACGGCAATCTTGCGCAAAGCCTGCGGTTTTGACGCGATCGAAGGCGCTGGCGCGGTTCGCTGCTGGGTAGTGGAAAACAGTAAGTCTTTCGCGGATATCGTGCGTCCATCGGCTGCGACCATGAACAAAGCGATTGCTCCGTTCGGCGATGCTTCGCACGTGATGACGATTGCCTCAGCCGAGCAGCGACCAGCGCAGGCAACCCAGTGGTGGAATGAGTTTTCCACCGCGCACAAGGTGCCGCTTGGCATTGGACCATGGGGCGAGGAAAGAACCATCTACACCGACGCGGCATTCGAATCGCGGTTCATTGAAGGGCAGCGTCGGATCATTCACGTCGGTGTCGATTTGATCATGCCCGCCGGCACGCCTCTCTATACACCTGTTGCAGGTGTGGTGCAGAGCGTCGAGGTCGAGCGCGAGCCGCTTGGCTATGGGGGCTTGATCATGCTCAAGCACTCACCAGAAGGCTGCCCACCCTTCCTGACACTTTGGGGGCACATGGCTCATGAAGCGCTGGCGCGCCTCAAACCCGGCGACCACCTTGAGGCTGGCGCGCTTGTCGGATACATGGGCGCAGATGCGGAAAACGGTGGGTGGATTCCCCATGTGCATTTTCAGATGTCCACCGACACCGGATTGAAAGCCAGCGAGTTCATTGGCGTAGGTGAGCGGGCTTATCTAGATGTATGGGCCGACCTTTTTCCCGATGCATCGACTCTCGCGGGAATTCCTCCGGAAACCTACAGCCAGGACGGCCGCACCAAGGCAGAGATCGTTGCCAAGCGTAAGGAACTGTTGCTTCCAAACTTGTCGATTTCCTATTCAGATCCGATCAAGTTCGTTCGCGGTGACGGGGTTTGGTTGATCGATAACTTTGGAAGAGCGTATCTGGATTGCTTCAATAACGTGTGCCATCTCGGCCACTCCCATCCAGATGTGGTGCAAGCGCTTTCACGGCAGGCTGCGCGCCTGAACACCAACACGCGATACCTGCACGATAATATCGTGGAGTACGCAGAGCGGCTCACCGCTACGTTACCTGAAGGTTTGGCGGTCGCTTCCTTCGGCTGTTCAGGCAGTGAAGCAAACAGCCTGATGCTTCGTATGGCGCGCAATCACACGGGGCGTAACGACGCCATTGTGCTGGATTGGGCGTACCACGGCACGACACAGGAGCTGATCGACCTCAGCCCTTACAAATATAAGCGCAAGGCCGGTAAAGGGCGTGCAGACCATGTGTTCGAGGCGGCTGTCCCGGATGCTTACCGAGCTGCGCAAGACTGGCCGTTCGAGGAACTTGGCAAGCGATTCGCTGAAAGTGTGGCGGATCAGATCGAGATCATGCGCAAGCAAGGCAGATCCCCAGCTTTCTTTTTGGCGGAGTCCATTCCAAGTGTCGCCGGGCAATTGTTCTTCCCGCAAAACTACTTGAAAGAAGTTTACGCAATGGTTCGGGCAGAGGGCGGTCTTTGCCTGGCTGACGAAGTCCAGGTCGGCTTTGGTCGAGTCGGTAGCCACTGGTGGGCATTTGAAACCCAAGGCGTCGTTCCCGATGCAGTTTCCATGGGCAAACCCATTGGTAACGGACATCCCATGTCCGCAGTCGTGACCACGCGTGAGATTGCCGACAGCTTCAACAATGGCATGGAGTATTTCAATACTTTTGCCGGCAGTCCGGTTTCCTGTGCGGTAGGGCTTTCTGTGCTCGATGTAATTGAGCGCGATAACTTGAAACTCAACGCACTAACCATGGGTAACTATCTGCTCGACGGCTTCCGAAAATTGCAGCAGCGATACGATGCAATTGGCGATGTGCGCGGGCTGGGTCTTTTTCTGGGGATAGAACTTGTCACCGATCGCAAGACGAAAACTCCAGCCACTGCGCTGGCCAAAAAAGTAGCCGACGGTGCCAGGGAACGAGGTGTTTTGATCGGTACTGAAGGCCCTTATGACAATGTCCTGAAAATGCGTCCGTCGATGATTTTCAGTCAGAAGAATGCGGACTTTCTACTTGAAGTCCTGGACGAAAGCTTCAAGGCCGCACTGCAGTAAGCCGTTTAGGTCGGTGGCTTGCGACCAGGGGCACTTGCTCAGTCTCGTCGCACGCTGTCTTCCCGGCATAGTGTCGGTCAACTCCGGCAATGTGTCAGGCAGGCTGGCACCTTGCCGGGTGCTTTCCAGAATTGCCTGTGCAAAGCTTTTCCTGAAGGCTGGGTGAAGAGCCCCAAAAAAAATAAATAATAATTCTTCCGAGGTGCAATCCAATGCTAATTAAAAAGCTCAAGGACTTGATTGTTGCTTCCACCGTGTTGGCTGGGGCACTGGTTTTCACCTCCGCTGTTCACGCTGATGATTTGAAGTCGATTCAGGATGCCCAAGAGATTCGTATCGCGATGAGTGGCCAATACGTTCCTTTCAGCTTTGTTAACGAGAACAACAAGGTTGTCGGATTCGACGCCTCCATCAGCGAGGCACTGGCAGAGCGGATGGGGGTAAAAGTGACGATCATCACGACCCCGTTCGACGGAATCATTGCGGGTCTTCTTGCGAAAAAATACGACGCCATTATCGCGTCCATGACCATCACCCCGGAACGCCAGAGGGCCGTGGATTTCGTTGGGCCCTATTACCATGCTGGTCGTACGATCGTGGTGAAGGACAACTCTTCGATCAAAAGCTTTGATGATCTTAAAGATGTCACTGTTGGCGTTACGCTCGGAGATGCCCACGATAAATGGGCCAGGGCTCGCGGCAACTTGAAGGTGAGGTCGTATAAGGGGCTTCAGGAAATGCTGGTTGACCTGGATGCCGGTCGTATCGACGCGCTGGTGATGGACAGTGTTCCGGTGTTGGTCGCAGTCAAGGAGACCGGGCAGAAGGTCCGCATCATTACTCCGCCCGAGAGCGATGGTGGCATTGAAGGCATGGGTATTGCCCTGCGCAAAAATAATCCTGAGCTCAAGGCGACGATGCAGAAGGCGCTTGAAGAAATGCTCGCCGACGGCACCTACGAAAAGATCTCCATGAAGTGGATTGGCAACGATATCCGCTAATTCATCTTTAGCGTGGCCCGACTTTTCGTCGGGCCAGTCAATCGGCCTTTTCCGAGCGTTTCTATGGATCTGACACTCATACAGCGCACATTCCCGTTTTTCCTGGAAGCGTCCTGGATTACGGTGCAAATCTCGGTACTTGCACTCCTGCTGGGTTTCCTGGTCGCTATCGTGCTGGTTGCTGCGCGGTTGTCCACTTTTCTCATATTTAGGAGCCTCGCAAGAATCTACATCAGTGTTTTTCGCGGCACTCCCTGTCTGGTTCAGCTATTCATCATTTACTTTGGTGGGCCGCAGGTCGGCCTTGAATTGGAGCCGTTTGCCGCGGGCGTGATCGGCTTGGGCCTGAACATCGCAGCCTACATGGCGGAATCAATCCGTGGCGCAATCATCAACGTTGATCCTGGCCAGGAAGAAGCTGCACGTTCAATTGGTTTTGGGCGCGGGCAAACTTTATGGCTTATCAAGCTGCCACAAGCTGCAAAACTGATGATAAGGCCGCTGGGCGTAAATGCTGTCGCGCTTATAAAAGGGTCTGCGTTGGTGTCGACGATCTCCGTTGTTGAACTGTCCTATACTGCGCAACGTTTTATCAGTTCAACGTACAAGCCTTTTGAGATTTTCATGGTGTCAGCATTGCTTTATATCGTGATGGTCTATTCGGTTAGATTTATTGTTGACTACCTCGATAATCGCTTCGCGGCAAGGTGAGAGCATTCAGATGCAAAACCTGGATCTTAGTATCGTTACTCCCTATTCCGAATTGCTGGCGACGGGCCTTTGGTGGACGGTCGTGATGTTTCTAAGCTCAAGCGTATTGAGCTTGATCGCCGGGGTAGCCTTTGCACTGATCGTTCTGTATGCGCCTAAAATCCTGGCGCTACCCGTGCGCTTTATGACCTGGCTGCTCATGGGGACCCCACTCCTGCTTCAGTTGTATTTGATTTATTACGGTCTTGTGCAAGTGGGAATCGATATTCCTGCACTGGTGGCTGGCATCATAGGCCTTAGCCTGCACTTCGCCGTCTACAATGCCGACGTCATTCGTGCTGGTGTGATGTCAGTAGACCCTGGTCAAATTGAAGGTGCCCGGTCCATAGGCTTCAGTCGTGGACAGACTCAGCGCTACATCATCGTGCCGCAAGCGCTGCGCAGGACTATTGCGCCGCTTGGAAATAACATGATTGTCCTGCTCAAGGACACTTCACTTGTTTCGATCATCGGAATTGCCGAGTTGGTATATAGCGCGCAACTTGCAGTAAGCGAGACCTATAGCCCGTTTGAGTTTTATCTGACGGTCGCGGTTATTTATTATGCAGCCAATCTTGTTCTCGAGGCTGGTTTGCATCTTCTCGAAAGTAAGGTAGAGATGTCACGATGACCAGAAATAAATTCATGGTTGAGGTGAAGGGCGCTCGTAAGGCCTACGGAGCACTTGAAGTACTCAAGGGAATCGATCTTTGCGTAACTCGCGGGCAAATCATCGCTATCATCGGCCCCAGTGGCTCTGGCAAAAGTACGCTCCTGCGGTCAATCAACCACCTGGAGGTTTTGAACGATGGCGAGATCTGGCTAGAGGGTGAGCAAGTCAATCGGGCGTTGAAGGGTCGTGCGTTTGAACAGCATATAAATGCTGTGCGCCAGCAGATGGGCATGGTATTCCAGCACTTCAATTTATTTCCGCACTTGACCGTGTATGAAAATATAGCCCTTGGCCCGATCAAGCTTAAAGGGCTTTCGAAGAAAGAAGCTCGTGAGTTGGCAATGGAATATTTGTCAAAAGTTGGGCTGGCCAACAAATTCGATGAGTATCCTTCTCGACTGTCAGGGGGGCAGAAGCAGCGCGTTGCCATCGCCAGGGCACTGGCTATGCAACCGAAAGTCATGCTGTTCGATGAGGCCACATCGGCGCTGGACCCAGAGCTCGTCGAAGAGGTCAATCAAGTCATGAAGCAGCTCGCGGCCGAGCATATGACAATGTTGATCGTCACCCATGAAATGCGTTTTGCAGGCGAAGTTGCAGACCGGATTGTCTTTATGGACGGTGGGGTTGTCGTAGAGGAAGGGGCGCCAGCAGAGATCTTGCAGAATCCGGTCCACGAACGAACCCGGTCGTTCTTGAAGAAGCATCTGCACGATAGATGAGGTGCGCTTTGCTTTATCGCAGATAAACAAAAGGCCCGCATCGCTGCGAGCCTTTGTTTTGTATGGTGCCGGCACCAGGAATCGAACCCGGGACCTACTGATTACAAGTCAGTTGCTCTACCATCTGAGCTATACCGGCATGTCAGGGCGACGATTATAGCGATTGGGAAGGTTCTGTAAACCCCTGAATTCAGACTATTTTTGCGCGGGCTTCTGTTGAGGTCTTTCGACCCACTCTGGTTGTCATCGCGCGGTGCAAAACGAGGTCTCGGCGCTGCATTTTCTTGCGTGCTTTGGGACCGATCCATCGTTGATTATGTCTTTTGATCGAATGCTTATGCACAACGGGATTTTCGATTCACCCGGTTTACAGTGTTTTTGTGGATCCGTTCTCATTAGTTCGCAAATGCCTGTTTTTTGGGTTTTTTATTCAGTGAACGAAATTTGATCAGCGTTGTTTCAGGGCTGAAGCAGCTGTAAAGATTGGATCCATGAATATTTCATCAACAGAGTTATCCACAGGCTGTGAGGCGTTAAGGGTGTTCCGCCAGCAGCAGGATGTTACGCGGTGTGATCGAGGATTCGCAGAAGGTGCCGAGGCGAACGGTGTAACCCTGTTCTTGCAGGAAAAGGGCCCGATCGAGCACCAGCCAAAGCTCCAATGGGCGTCGGAAAAGTCCGCGCAGGAGCTCTAGATTGCGTACCTGGGCAAGGCGCTGCCATCCGGCGGCCTCGAGCTCGGGCCAATTTTGGGCGCCGACTGTGGATAACTCTTTGAGTTCGGCCAAGTGCTGGCAGTATTCGGCAAAGGATTTTTCCAGCCAGGCGCTTGGCAGGGATGGGGTTGGCAGGTACTCGTCGACGCCGCGCAGTTGCCTTTGCAACAAGTCAAAGCCCAGGCGTCGGGCCATCGAGGTGTCGCGTTGGCGTCGTACGCGGGCGCCGGCGGTGACGGTTTCACTCATTGGCAGCCCCAGGTCGTCGAGGGACAGCTGCAGGTCAGAGTATTGCGCGGCCGAGGACATCGGCGAATACCGTGTCAGGTGGGTCCGGTTGTAGCAGCAAGGGGCGATGGCCAGTTGCTTGCAGCCGGCTGCGCTGGCGAGCCGGATCAGTCTCACGTGCAAATCGCCGCAGGCATGCAGTGCGACGGGTGTATGTCGAGCTTCCAATAGCGCTGCCGCATTGGCCGCCAGTACGTCCTGTTCGACATGCAGCGCGTGCAGTCGATGGTGCTGGCTGAGTGCCTGGCCGCTGGCAACCAGCGCTGGATCGTATTCCAGGCAGGTGAGTTGCTGTCCGGGTTGTAGCAGGCGGCGGCCCAGATGTCCCTTGCCCGAGCACCAGTCCAACCAATGCCTGGCGGGATCAGCAAACTGCAGTCGACCGGCAAAGGCTTCAATTTGCTGCCACTTGCGCCCTGGTACATCCACATTCAATCGATGAGCCGGCGCTTCGAGCGTATGAGCAGGCAATTCATCCAGCGCACTCAGTGCCAGGGACATGTCCGCCAATGCAGCAAAAGGCTGCGGCGCATCGACAAGGGCAGGGTGGTTGTGAGCGCTTTCCGCCTCTTCCAGCGATCGCCCGCGAAGCCAAGTGGCGAGTTCGGGGTAGGTGGTTTCCCAGGGCAGTTGCAGATGTGTGAAGGGGCGAGGTTTCCACAGGGCCTGATGCGCTGTCAGAAAAGTGTCCAGCGCGGTGAAACGGGCGAGCAGTTCCTCGCCCGTCAGCACCTGAGGATCAACGCCCTTGGCAGGCATCGACGCGCAACCAGCGCTCCAGCAGCTTGAAGCCGCGTACCAGCACGTAGGCCATCAGCAGATAGAACATGCCAGCGGCGAAGAAGATCTCCACCGGCAGGTAGGTCCGGGCGATGATGGTACGGGCCATGCCGGTCAGTTCCAGCAACGTCACGGTGCTGGCGAGGGCGCTGGCCTTGAGCATCAGGATCACTTCGTTGCTGTAGGCCGGCAGGCCAATGCGCGCCGCGCGGGGCAGCATGATGTAGATCAGCGCCTTGGCTTTGGACATGCCCAGCGCCCGAGCCGCTTCGATCTCACCCGGCGGTATCGCCTGGATCGCGCCGCGCAGGATTTCAGCGATGTAGGCGGCGGTGTGCAGGGTCATGGTGGCTGTCGCACACCAGAACGGGTCGCGCAGGTAGGGCCACATTGAGCTATTACGGATCGCGTCGAACTGCGCCAGCCCGTAATAGACGAGGAACAGTTGGACCAGCAACGGCGTACCGCGGAAAAAGAAGATGTAGGCGTAGGGAAACGCTCGCACCCACCACAGGCGCGACGAACGCGCGATGCCCAGTGGGATCGCCAGCAACAGGCCGGCGATGACGGCAATGGCGACCAGTTCCAGGGTCAGGGTTGCGCCCTGGGCCAGTTTCGGCAGCCACTTGATGATGACTTCCCAGTTCATTGGGCGCTCCTCGCGAAGCCGCGAGCGGCGCGTTTTTCCAGGAAGTGCATGCCGGTCATGGCCAGAATCGTCAGACTCAGATACATGAACGCCGCGACCATATAAAAGGTGAACGGTTGCTTGGAGACGGTCACGCCGATTTGCGCGTGACGCATGATTTCTTCCAGGCCGATCACCGACACCAGCGCGGTGTCCTTCATCAGGATCATGAACAGGTTGCCCAGGCCCGGCAGGGCGATGCGCCACATCTGCGGCATGATCAACTTGGTGAAGATGCGAAATTTCGACAGGCCCAGGGCCACGCCGGCTTCACGATGGCCTTTGGGTATGGCGAGGATCGCGCCGCGAAACACTTCCGTGGCGTAGGCGCCAAAGCACAGGCCCAGGGCAATCACGCCCGCAGCGAAGGCATTGAGCTCAAGGTCGGGGTTACCGAAAAACTCGCCCAGGGCGCGCATCAGGTTAACGGTGCCGAAGTAGATCAACAGCACCCAGAGCAGCTCCGGGATGCCGCGAACCAGTGTCGAGTATGTGCCGCCAAGCCATTGCAACGGCTTGTACGGGGAAGTCTTGGCCAAGGCGCCGAGCAGACCGAGCACCAGCCCCAGGCACAGGGCCGAGAGTGCCAGTTTCACAGTCATCAGCGCGCCAGCGGCGAGCGCCGGGCCGAATCCGTAGAGGTCGATAATCATGGATTTCTTTTCAAATCGCGGCAGGCAATACCGTGACCGGCGCCATCAGGCGCCGGTCAGGCAGGTCAGGATCAATAGATGCTGAACGGGAAGTACTTGTCGTTGATCTTCTTGTAGGTGCCGTCGGCAACGATTTCCTTGAGCGCAGTGTTCAGCTTCTCGCGGATAGGGTCGTTCTTGCGAACGGCGATACCGATCTTGTCGCTTTCTTCCACTGGGTCGCCTTTGAACTCGTAGGACTTGCCTGCGTCGCTCTTGAGCCACTCGTAGTTGACGTATTTGTCGGCCAGGATGCCGTCAAGGCGACCGGAAGTCAGGTCCAGGTAAGCGTTTTCCTGGGTGTCGTAGAGTTTGACTTCAACGCCTTCCATGTTGTCTTCCAGCCAGGTACCCGCCAGCGTCGCGCGCTGCGCGCCGATCACTTTGCCCTGCAGGGAAGCCTTGTCGGTCTTGAAGTCGACGTCTTTCTTGGCGATGAACTGCAGCTTGTTGGAGTAGTACGGGTCGGTGAAGTCCACCGCTTGCTTGCGCTCGTCGGTGATCGACATCGAGGAGATCAGGAAGTCGAACTTCTTGGCGTTCAGGGCGGGGATGATGCCGTCCCAGTCGGAGGTCACGACGGTGCACTCGACTTTCATCTTGGCGCACAGGGCGTCGCCGATTTCCTTGTCGAAGCCGACGACATTGCCACTGGCATCTTTATTGTTGAACGGCGGGTAGGCCGCTTCGATGCCCATCTTCAGGGTTTCGGCCATGGCACCGGCGCTGAACGCCAGGGTAACGGCGGCGGCCAGGAAGACCTTCTTGTAATTGCGCATGCGGTTAGCTCCGTTAGCGGTTGCTGGACATGAATTGTTTGCAGCGCGCCGAAAGCGGGTTTTCAAACACCTGCTGTGGCGATCCTTGCTCTTCTACCAGGCCCTGGTGGAGGAACACCACTTCGCTGGAGACCTGACGGGCAAAGCCCATCTCATGGGTGACCAGCAGCATGGTGCGGCCTTCTTCGGCCAGTGCGCGGATGACATTAAGTACTTCCTGGACCATTTCCGGGTCAAGCGCGGAAGTGGGCTCGTCGAACAGGATGACCTTGGGCTGCATGGCCAGGGTGCGGGCGATGGCCGCACGTTGTTGCTGGCCGCCGGACAATTGCGCCGGGTAGGCGTGGCGCTTGTCGGCGATGCCGACCTTGGCCAGCAGGGCTTCGGCGACTTCGATGGCTTCGGCCTTGCTCTGGCCAAGTACGCGGCGCGGGGCCTCGATGATGTTGTCGAGCACGCTCATGTGCGGCCACAGGTTAAAGTTTTGAAATACAAAACCTATTTCGCTGCGCAGTCGGTTGATCTGCTTGCCGTCGGCAGCGACCAGTTCGCCGTTCTTCGCGGCCTTGAGCTTGAGTTCCTCGCCGGCCACCAGGATCTGACCCTGGTGTGGGTTTTCCAGCAGGTTGATGCAACGCAGGAACGTGGACTTGCCGGAACCGGAGGAGCCGAGGATCGAGATCACGTCGCCGTCGCGGGCGGTCAGCGAGATACCCTTGAGTACCTCCAGCGAGCCGTAGCGTTTGTGCAAGTTGCGGATTTCAAGCGCGG
Source organism: Pseudomonas sp. EB271-G4-1 (assembly GCF_058791355.1). NCBI lineage: Bacteria > Pseudomonadati > Pseudomonadota > Gammaproteobacteria > Pseudomonadales > Pseudomonadaceae > Pseudomonas > Pseudomonas sp. EB271-G4-1. The sequence goes on along the minus strand of NZ_JBYTEO010000004.1, from coordinate 29,895 downwards.
GCGTGGCCTCAGCCATGTGCGTTCCTCATTGTGTATTCGCTCCTGCTGTTGGTGGCCTTCCTGGCGAGGCGGCCAAGCTAGCATAGCGTTTCAAGGGCAGCCAACAGCGCTACGGGCAGTAAACGGGTGGTATGTGGCAGGTTGTCGCATCGGTACAGCAGACTGTCGCCCCATCAACAACCGAACAGCCGTTTGAACCCTGCTTTCAGACAAAAGCGCGGTGGCTGTCGCGTAAAAAAGGGCGCGATGTTGCCAGCTTTGGCGGGGGGTTGGAAGCGCTAAAGGGCCAAAGGTGCCGGATCTGCCCTTTTATCGTGCATCGAGGAATTTCTACGTGTGTTTCCGGTGCGCTGGATTGCTCCTAAAGTGAGTCGCAGGGTAACGCTTTGGCAAAGTGCCATTAATATCAATGGCTTGCGATGACTGTCCGGTCAGGATGAAATTCCCGAGCTAGACGGCTTTGAAACATTTTGGCGCAATTATTGCGTGCAGATTCCGGAACGCCCCGTTTGTTTCTTTTTACAAGAAGGAACACAAGCGGGATGCATGCATTCGCTTTTCCTTACAAAGGTAGTTTCAATGAGCAGTATCCAAAGCTCTAACGGCCTCGAACAGGGGCTCAAACCGCGGCATGTCACCATGCTTTCGATCGCCGGGGTTATCGGCGCCGGCCTGTTCGTTGGCTCGGGCCACGCCATCGCTGCAGCAGGCCCGGCCGTGCTTCTGGCTTACGCCGCCGCCGGCATGCTGGTAGTGCTGGTGATGCGCATGCTCGGTGAAATGGCTGTTGCCTCGCCGGACACGGGCTCCTTCTCGACATACGCCGATCGCGCGATTGGTCACTGGGCCGGTTTCACCATCGGCTGGCTGTACTGGTGGTTCTGGGTCCTGGTGATTCCGTTGGAAGCCAACGCCGCCGCAACCATCCTGCACGCCTGGTTCCCAGGTGTGGATATCTGGGCCTTTGCCTTGGTCATCACGATGCTGTTGACCGTGACCAACCTGTTCAGCGTGAAGAACTACGGTGAGTTCGAGTTCTGGTTTGCCCTGATCAAAGTGTTGGCCATCATCGGCTTCATCGTTCTGGGCGTCATGGCCATTTTCGGCTTCCTCCCGGGCAGCCAGGTCAGCGGCGTTTCCCATCTGTTCGACACCCAGGGCTTCCTGCCAAACGGCATGGGCGCGGTGTTGGGCGCCATCCTGACCACCATGTTCTCCTTCATGGGCACCGAGATCGTGACCATTGCGGCTGCGGAATCGAAGAACCCTGGCAAGCAAATCTCCAAGGCCACCAACTCTGTGATCTGGCGGATCGGCTTGTTCTACCTCGTATCCATTTTCATCGTCGTGGCCCTGGTGCCTTGGAACGATCCGGTGCTGGCGAGCCTGGGCTCCTACCAGACCGTGCTTGAGCGCATGGGCATTCCTAACGCCAAGATGATTGTCGACATCGTCGTACTGGTCGCCGTGACAAGCTGCCTGAACTCGGCGCTGTACACCTCGTCGCGCATGCTCTTCTCCCTGGGCAAGCGCGGCGATGCGCCGGCCATGTCTACTCGCACCAACAAAAGCGGCACCCCTTACTGGGCGGTGATGCTGTCCACTGGTGCTGCGTTCCTGGCAACCTTCGCCAACTACGTGGCCCCGGCTGCGGTGTTCGAGTTCCTGTTGGCCAGCTCCGGCGCCATTGCGCTGCTGGTATACCTGGTGATCGCGATCTCGCAACTGCGCATGCGCAAGCAGCGTATGGCTCGCGGCGAGAAAATCGTGTTCAGCATGTGGTTGTTCCCGGGCCTGACCTACGCGGTGATCATTTTCATCGTCGGTGCCCTGACCATCATGCTGTTCCAGGAAGCTCATCGTGTGGAAATCCTCGCGACTGGCCTGCTCAGCGTGCTGGTGGTGGCTGCTGGTTTGCTGGTGGCTCGCCGTCGCAAGCTGGAAAAAGGTGGCGCGGTGGTGTTGAACTGATTCATACCGCGTAACGCAAAACGGCCGCTGTCAGTGATGACAAGCGGCCGTTTTTGTTTCAGGCGTAACCGTTACTCGGCTTTTTCTTTCGGCGTTTCCAGCGACTCGCGGTAGACATCCAGTGCTGCGCTGAAATCGGCGATGAACTGTGGCTCGCTCAGCCATGCCTGGGCGGCGTCGCGGTCCATGCCGTCGGCCCACATGCGGTAGTCGATCAGCATATCGGCGGCCAGGTGAGTGGCGGCCATGCCTTCGTCATCGGCGTTTTCCATGTCCAGCAGTTCTGGGTGGTCGATGATGATGAAGGCGAGATTCGTCAGCAGCACGGCAAGCATTTCCTTGCGGCTGATGGCTTCGGCATCGCGCATTTTGCTGAACATTGCCAGGGTGTAGTCCGGGATCGGCTCGCCGATTTCGCCAAGGTCATCGTCCAGCGCGGCGGGTTTTCTGCCGTGGATATTGATTTGCTTGGCTTTGGCTTTTGCGCGTTTTGCGCGTTTCTGTTGCTTGTTCAGGGAGGCCATGGGAACTCAGTTCGGTTTCTGTTGGGTTTGTGCCGCGATGGCGTCGGACGCCGCCACGTAGTCAGCCTGGAAGGCTGGTGATTCGATCCACGCCAGGGCGCCCGCTTCGTCGGTTTCGGCCGACCATTGGCGATATTCAATCAGTGCGGCGAGGATAAAGTCCATCGCGCCTTCTTCGCCTTCCTGCTCGTACACCAGTTCCAGCAACGGGTCTTCGAGGAAGGCCGCGCACATGGCTTGCTGGCTGATCTTCTCGGCGGCGATCATTTTCTTGAACAATTCGGTCAGGTCCACCGATTCGAAATCGATGCGGTCGTCGTTCGGGTCGAGCTCGACCGGCGCGGCAGCCCGCTGGGTGCGGTTCTGCTTGGCCTTGGCCTTGGCGCGGGAGGCGCGTTTGTGCTGCTTGTTGGCGGAGGCCATGGGCGTCGTTCCGTATTTCGTTGAAAAGGGCTGGTGGCTCAGTTGCGTGGCACTGTTTGCCCGGGTGTACCGGGGGCCAGCTCGCCGTTTTGCAGCCAGGACAGTGCGATGGGCCATAGTGTGGCTTGGTATGCGCTGCGAAAAAAGGCGAAATGTCCAACTTCTTGTTCGCCGATGTCTTCGGGGGTTATGCGCAGGTGGGTGTTTGTGCTGCCAGTGAAGTAGCGGAGCAGGCGTTCGATGGCGGGGATTGTGCCGTAGGGATCGTCGCTGATGCTGATCGCCAGGGTTTTCGCGGTGACCGCAGCGAAGTTCCTGACATGGCTGTCCTGGCCGCTGGGGCGCTTTTCGTAACGAGCGGTGGGCGTGCTCCAGTCTTGGACTACACCGGCCGGGGTGTCTTCCAGCCAGCCGAGGCGTTTGCCGGGAAAATATCCGCACAGCCTCGTCACCACCGGCATTACCACGTGCCACTTGGCAAACATCCGCCAGCGGTGAGCGGGTGCATAGTCGCGCCAGTAAGCGAATTGCGCGCCGACCGTTACCAGGTGGCGAATGAGCTGGCCGGATGCACCCAAGCCCGCTGCGCAGCCTCCAAAGCTGTGACCGACCACGTCGATCGACTGGCCGGGAAAGTCACGCTGTACGCGCTTGAGCATCGCCTCGAAGTCCAGGGCGCCCCAGTCGGACCAGGTCGCTTTCAGTCCTTTCATAGACGCTGGCCGTGATTCGCCAATGCCGCGGTAGTCGTAGGTGATGACATCGAAGCCGTTGGCAAACAGGTAATCGGCGAAACGCGAGTAGTGTCGGCAGCGGACCGAGGTGGCAGCGTTGATGATGACCACTGCCCGGGAAGTGTCCTGCCGCGCATGCCGCCAGGTGAAGCCGCCGAGGATGAAACCGTCGGCGGCAGCTTGCTTGAACGGTTCGCCCGAAGTGCCAGGCGTCAGTGGCAGCTCGATTTGAGTCGGGGCGAGTGAGGGGGCGTCCTGCAAATTCATTGGCGTCGGACCTTTGCGGGTAGCTGCCTAAGATAGTCCTCATGTCGCGCCTGAACAATCGAGCCGCTTTACTCAGGCATCTGGTCGAAAAGGCGCTCTTCGAGCCTTGCTCGTTCCCGATCCAGTTCCGCTCGCAGCTCATCCTCGCTCGGTAGTACCAACTTGTATTTGCTGGCGAAGAGTTGCTCATTGCCCTGGAGGACCGAATAGCGCACTACAGACTCGTTTTTTTGCGCGCAGAGAATAATGCCGACAGTTGGGCCGTCTTCCTCGCTTCGTTTGATATCGTCATACATGCGCACATACATGTCCATCTGGCCCACATCCTGATGTGTCAATTCTCCGCGCTTGAGATCGAAAATAACAAAGCATTTGAGCAGGTAATTGTAAAACACCAGATCGATGTAGAAGTCTCGACCTTCGGTGCTGATGCGTTGTTGGCGGGCAATGAAAGCAAACCCCTTACCCAGCTCAAGCAGAAAACCCTGGAGTTGCTCGATCAGGGCCTGCTCAAGTCTGGTTTCCAAGACGATTCCGGTATTGGGTAGGCCAAGAAACTCCAGCATCACGGGATCCCGGATGAAATTCCGGGGATCGTTGCTCATTGGATCAATGTTGGTGGCGGCCTCTGCCATGACTGCAAACTTGTCACGACTCATCAGGAGACGTTCGTAGTAGAGCGTATTGATCTGGCGCTCAAGACTGCGGCTCGACCAGTTTTGGCCAGCTGCTTCGTCCATGTACCACTTGCGCGCCTTCTCATTGTCCACGCGTAGAAGCCTGCGGTAGTGCGTCCAGCTCAATTCGAGACGCAGTGCGTCTCGAATTGGAAACGCCTGATAGAACAGGCGCATCTTTCGCAAGTTGGTTTCGTCAAAACCCTTCCCGAACTCCACTGTCAGCACCTTCGCAAGCGTTGCCAGCAACTGCTTGCCGTATACCGCGCGCCGGGAGCCCTCTTGTTCAAACTCCACTATATGTCGTCCGATGTTCCAGTAGGTTTGCACCTGGGCGGTATCGACTGCTCGCAGTAGCTTATGTCGCGCCTGCCGGATTAACTCACCAAGATGGCCAACCAGTGAGGTGATTTGTGGATCTTGTGTGTGATGGGGTTCGAGGGCGCTCATGAAGTCTTCCGCGGCAGGTTTAACAGGCAGAAGAGGATGGCAAGAGTGGGCTGTCAGTGATGCAGGACGCAACTGAGAAGCGCGAAGGAAATGCCAGCTACGTCGGCACGATCGGGCTGATGGTAGGTGAGGTCATCGGAGCGATCCTTGTAGTACGTTTCGTAGCGCATTCAAGTACAAATCGTTCTAAAACATGACGACCGCGCCGGAAATCAAAATTAGGTAACGAAAGGGTTCCGCGGAGCCCGGGAGGCGTCATCATGAAGTATGTTCAGACACTGTTCCTGCCCTTTGTTGTCGCTATCGGCATGTCGATGTTTCCGGTCATCGGACAGGCCGCCAGCCTCGAACCGGTCGACACTTCGGGTGTGCAGGTCCAACGCCAGGAACAAAACGGAATTGCCTACCTGTCCGGTGGTATCGGTGAAGATGAGGCGAAAGCCATCCAGCAAACCAAGGGTTACAACCTGCATATGACATTCTCCGTCGGTGTAGGTAATGAATACATTCCGGATGTCAATGTCGCCATTCAAAACGCGCAGGGGAAAAGTGTGTTGACCCTGACTGAGGCAGGTCCGCTGGTTTACGTTCAGCTGCCGCCTGGCAAGTACACGGTCGTTGCATCGCGTGCTGGTCAGGAGCGACGTGATACCGCGGATGTTGGCTCGGGGGCTGCGCGCAACCTGGTATTTCACTGGAGTGACAGTTAGCCGTGTCGTAAGGCGTGTGGCGAATTCCTCAACTCTCACATCCGCAAACAGCTGGCTCCACAGCTGTTTGCGGAGCACCGCGCGCTAGAGTTTGCGGTGTGCAAACGCGCGATGGATGGTTTGCAGAACAAACACCTGGGGGATGTGTTAGCGGATGCTGCTGATATTGCCCTTGTTGCCTTTTACAACTGGTAGGAGGGAGTGCCAGGTAGACGTAGGAATTTCAAAGGCGGTAGATTTGTTAGATCCCGAGCATAAAAAAGAAATCTTGCCTGCTGCTCCAGAACCTCGTCGCTACCCAGTTTTTTCTTGGGAACCGAGCACATTTTTACTATTTTTCCTCGCCGCGAGAGTAGAGCACCATCCTGCGAAACCAATAAAAACTGACCGTATCGGCGGTTGGCATGGGAGTAGCGTGTGCTCGATCTCAACTACTGGCAGCAGCGGGCTGCCCACCAAACATTCATTGAAAATGCCTTGATCGCAGGGCAGCCGGTCGCGTGCGCCTCGGGGGCGACTTTCGAGGTGATCAATCCGGCGACCAATCAGCGGCTGGCCTGTGTCGCGGCATGCGGCGAGGATGAAGTGAATCTTGCGGTACGTTCGGCTCGCCAGGCGTTCGAAGAGGGAACGTGGGCTCACATGGCTCCGGTGGAGCGCAAGAAGATCCTGATCAGGCTTTCCGAACTGCTCCTGGCCAACCGCGAGGAGCTGGCATTGCTTGACTCGCTGAGCATGGGCAAGCCGGTCATGGATGCCTACAACATCGATGTGCCTGGCGCGGCCAGTGTGTTCGCCTGGTACGGTGAAGCCCTGGACAAGCTCTACGATCAGGTCGCGCCCACCGCGCGCAATGCCCTCGCCACCATTACTCGCGAGGCACTGGGAGTGGTCGCCGCCGTGGTGCCATGGAACTTCCCGCTGGACATGGCGGCCTGGAAGCTCGCTCCGGCATTGGCCGCCGGTAATAGCGTGGTCCTCAAGCCCGCCGAGCAATCGCCGTTTTCAGCCTTGCGCCTGGGTCAACTGGCGCTCGAAGCCGGCATCCCGAAAGGGGTGTTGAACGTTGTCCCCGGCCTGGGTGAAAGCGCTGGCAAGGCCCTGGGCCTGCATCCTGATGTGGACTGCCTGGTGTTTACCGGCTCGACCCAGGTCGGTAAATATTTCATGCAGTACTCGGCGCAGTCCAACCTCAAGCAGGTCTGGCTGGAGTGCGGCGGCAAGAGCCCGAACCTGGTCTTCGAAGACTGCCAGGACCTGGACCTGGCTGCGGAAAAAGCCGCGTTCGGCATTTTCTTCAACCAGGGCGAGGTCTGCTCGGCCAACTCCCGGCTCTACGTGCAACGTTCTATCCATGATGAATTCGTCGAGCGCTTGATCACCAAGGCTCGGGCCTGGCTGCCCGGTGATCCGCTGGACCCTGAAAGCAAAGCCGGTGCGATCGTGGATAGCGAGCAAGCCGCTCGCATCATGCAGGCGATCGAACAAGCACGTGGTGATGGCGCGAAACTCCTGGCAGGCGGCGAGCGCCTGACGATCAATGGCTCTTCGAACTTCATCCAGCCGACGATTTTCGCTGGCGTGGATAGAAACATGCGCCTGGCGCGTGAGGAGATTTTCGGTCCAGTGCTGGCCATCAGTGCCTTCGACTCAGAAGAAGAGGCGATTGAGTTGGCCAACGACAGCATCTATGGTCTCGCCGCGTCAGTCTGGAGCGATGACCTGAACCGCGCTCATCGTGTGGCTCGGGCATTGAAGGCCGGGACTGTCTCGGTCAACACCATGGATGCACTGGATGTCGCCATTCCTTTCGGCGGCGGCAAGCAGTCCGGCTTCGGGCGCGATCTTTCCCTCCATTCATTCGACAAGTACACGCAACTTAAAACCACCTGGTTCCAGCTTCGTTAACACCGCTTCCATAGGCCACGTCGCAAGGCGTGGCAGGGGAAAACCCGACTGCACGCACTCCTTGGAGTGGCGTGCTTTTCCTGCTTGTGGGGCATATGGGGCGGCCGTTTGGCACCCTTTGGTCGACTCACCCTATCGGGTGATATCGGCAGTTTTCCGAGCGTGGGAACATCATTTCAACCCCGGCACCAGTCACCTCGTGTCGTTCCCAACCGTTCTTTTGGCGAGTCTTTGAAGTGGAAAACGATCGGTTTGTTTCTGCGCAATGGTTCGAACAGATGGCCAAGGTGACCGAGAGTATCGGTCAACCGGGATTCACCGCGACGCTGTTCGAAACCCTGGGCTGTATCTGGCCCATTCAGGCGACGACGCTGTACCAGTATCCGCATGGCGGCATGCCCAGCGCGCTGTTCGAACTTGACGGCCCCTGGCTGCCGCAAGGCAATGTGCGCCAGTACCTGTCCGGGTTCTATCTGCTCGACCCGTTCTACGGTGCCTGTGTAGAGGGCTTTAGCTCCGGTTGCTACGACCTTGCTGATGTCGCTCCCGACCACTTCGAGCTCAGCGAGTATTACCAGTCGTTCTATCGGCACTCGCACCTTCAGGATGAGTTGAACTACATCCTGCAGTTGTCTCCCGGGCTGAGCCTGGCTGTCTCGCTGGCGTTCACGGAAAAACTGGACGCCGCCACGACGCAGCAGTTCAAGCGCATTGCGCCCTGGGTCCTGACCTTGCTGAAAAAGCATTTTGTCGGCCTGGACACGCGCGGCGCTCGTTTCGAAAACCTGTTGGAGCAGCGCATCCACTCGGCACTGGATAACTTCGGCTCGTCGATCCTGACCGAGCGCGAATGTCGAATCGCGCAACTGATCCTGCGTGGCCATTCGACCCGCTCCCTGGCCGAGCGCCTGGGGGTGTCGGAGGACACCATCAAGTCTCACCGTAAAAACGTCTACTGCAAGCTCGACATCGGCACGCAATCGGAATTGTTCTCACTGTTCATCGATTCGTTGGCCGAAGCTCAGGGCGTGCTCAGCAAAGACCCGCTTGAAAGCTACATGAGCAAGAGCCGCTGAACGGACTTGCTCCCCCTCGCGTGACTACCAACAAAAGAGAAAAAAGCCATGAATGCACCCTTCGAACCGAAACGGCAGACTCAGGATTATCAGAAGTCCGATGCCGCCCACCATATCCATGCATTTGTGGATCAGAAGGCGCTCAATGCCGAAGGCCCTCGAGTGATGGTACGCGGCGAGAGACTGTATCTCTGGGACAACGATGACAAGCGCTACCTGGACGGCATGTCGGGCCTGTGGTGCACACAGCTCGGCTACGGTCGCAAGGACCTGACCGCCGCGGCGGCTGCGCAGATGGACCAATTGCCGTACTACAACATGTTCTTCCACACCACACATCCAGCGGTGATCGAGCTGTCGGAGCTGCTGTTCAGCCTGCTGCCGGGTCACTACAGCCACGTCATCTACACCAACTCCGGCTCCGAAGCGAACGAGGTGCTGATCCGTACCGTTCGCCGTTACTGGCAGGTCGTTGGCAAGCCACAGAAGAAAATCATGATCGGCCGCTGGAACGGTTATCACGGTTCGACCCTGGCAGCCACTGCGCTGGGCGGGATGAAGTTCATGCACGAGATGGGTGGCCCGATTCCAGACGTCGCGCACATCGATGAGCCTTACTGGTACGCCCAGGGCGGCGAGCTGACCCCGGCCGAGTTCGGTCGTCGCTGTGCCCTGCAACTGGAAGAGAAGATTCTTGAGCTGGGTGCCGAAAATGTCGCGGGCTTTATCGCCGAGCCTTTCCAGGGCGCTGGCGGCATGATTTTCCCGCCCGAGAGCTACTGGCCGGAAATCCAGCGCATCTGCCGCCAATACGATGTGCTGCTGTGTGCCGATGAAGTGATCGGTGGTTTTGGTCGCACGGGCGAGTGGTTCGCACACCAGTATTTCGGTTTCGAGCCGGACACCCTGTCGATCGCCAAGGGCCTGACTTCCGGTTACGTGCCGATGGGTGGCCTGGTGCTGGGCAAGCGCATTGCCGATGCGCTGGTGGAGCAGGGCGGCGTCTTCGCCCACGGCCTGACCTATTCCGGACACCCGGTCGCGGCCGCGGTCGCGCTCGCCAACCTCAAGGCGTTGCGTGACGAAGGCATCGTGCGCCAGGTGAAGGAGGATACCGGACCGTACTTGCAGCGGATCCTGCGCGAAGTGTTTGGCAACCACCCGATGATCGGCGAGATCCAGGGCGCGGGCCTCGTCGCGGCCTTGCAGTTCGCTGAGGACAAGGCTACGCGCAAACGCTTCACCAACGAAAACGATCTGGCGTGGCAGTGCCGCACCTTTGGTTTTGAAGAGGGTGTGATCATTCGTTCGACCTTGGGCCGCATGATCATGGCGCCGGCACTTGTGGCAACGCGCGCGGAGCTGGACGAGCTGGTTGAAAAGACCCGTATCGCGGTAGACCGCACTGCACGGATCGCGGGAAAGCTCTGAGCTCATCTGTGGGCCAGGCATGCTCGGGGCGGTGATCAACAGCGTTGCATCGCCCTGTATGCCTATCGATTGAACAAGTGGCTGTCGGAAATCGGGCAGCCCACCCTTCAGCAGATCATTCACTAACGGTAACCGTTCTTCGGATACCGCAGCGTCCTGCATTCAAATTTTCAGGAGTCAGCAATGAATACAATAACAAGCGTGGCCGACACTCCTTCCCATCACTCCCCATCGGAATCGGTTTCGCCTGGCAGGTTTCGACAATCCCTGGGTCTTACCGCTCTGGTCCTCTTCGGCCTGGCGTACATGGTCCCGCTGGCGGTGTTCACCACCTATGGCCTGGTGACCCAGATGACCGAGGGCCACTTGCCTACCGCCTACCTGCTGACCCTTGCCGCCATGCTGCTGACTGCCTACAGCTACGGACGCATGGTGCAGGCACATCCGTATTCGGGATCGGTGTACTCCTATACGCGTAAGGCCTTCGGTAGCTACTTTGGCTTCATGGCCGGCTGGACCTTGTTGCTGGACTATATCTTCCTGCCGCTGCTCAGTTATCTGCTGATCGGCATCTACATGTCCGAATACTTCCCCGCAGTTCCCGCGGCGGTGTGGGTGGTTGGCTCCATTGCCCTGGTGACCTTCCTTAACCTGATCGGTATCGAATCCATCACCCGGGTCAACTTGCTGCTCGTGGTTGTCCAGTTGGTCTTCATCGTCGTGTTCGTGGCGTTGTCGATCCATAACCTGGGGGATCAGTCGGAGCCGGTTTCGTTGCTCGCACCCTTCCACCACGAGGGCTTCAGCGTTCCGCTGATCATGACCGGCGCAGCGGTCCTGTGTCTCTCCTTCCTCGGCTTCGACGCCGTGTCGACCATGGCCGAGGAGACGCCAAACCCGCGGCGTCTCATCCCCCTCGCCATCATGGTGGTGAGCATGCTTGGTGGCCTGCTGTTTGTCCTTGTTTCGTATTTCGCGCAAATGGTCTATCCACAATGGAACACCTTTGCCGACCCGGACTCGGCGTCGCTGGACGTCATGCGCCGCGTGGGGGGTGAACTGCTGGTGACCGCCTTTACCGCCACCTACGTGGCCGGGTGTTTTGCCTCGGCGATGGTCTCCCAGGCCAGCGTCTCCCGGGTGCTGTTCGCCATGGGGCGGGATGGTGCGCTGCCGCGGGTGTTCGGCAGGCTGGTCTCGAAGAAGCGGGTGCCGGCCACGGCGATCATGCTGGTCAGTCTGTTCTCGCTGATTGCCCTGTTCATCACCCTGGATACCGTGGCCAACATGATCAGCTTCGGCGCGCTCTTCGCGTTCTCGGCGGTGAACCTGGCGGTGATCAAGCATTACCTCGTCGACCAGAAGATGCGCGGCCTGCGCAATTGCCTGATCTACGGTCTGGTGCCGGCCCTGGGCTTCCTCAGCACCATTTGGCTTTGGACCAGCCTGTCCAGCATGTCGTTCATGATTGGTCTTGGCTGGATGGGGTTAGGGTTACTTTGTTTGATGGGCGTTACGCGTGGGTTCCGGATGAAGCTGCCGGAGTTGCAGATGGCGGAGTGAACGACTGCTGAGGCCGGGCTACTCCAGCCGCCCCTTGTGATCGCTTGCCAAGCTTTCACGGGGGGCATGCAAGGGTACAAAGCCTGAAAAGCAAAAAACCCGCACTAGGCGGGTTTTTGTGTGCTTCCAGGTGTGCTTGGCATCACCTGAAAACGGAAGGTGGTGCCCAGAGACGGAATCGAACCGCCGACACGGGGATTTTCAATCCCCTGCTCTACCGACTGAGCTATCTGGGCAACGGGGCGCATTAAACGGGTTTTTCAGAGGGTCGTCAAGCAAGTTATCAAAAAAATTTAATTATTACCGTCGCTTACGATCCGACCCCCCGATTTCACGGGCTTACTCGGCAGGCGGAACGTAGCCTTCGGCCTTGGCGTAATCCTCGCCGGAGAAGTACTTGTCCATCTCGCCCTGAAGATATTTGCGGTCTTCGGCGTTCATCATGTTCAGGCGCTTTTCGTTGATCAGCAGCGTTTGGTGTTTTTGCCAATCGGCCCAGGCCTTGGCCGAGACGTGGTCAAGAATGTCCTGGCCTTTGGCACCCGGGAATGGAGCGCGCTCCAGGGCGGGCAATTCTTCTTTGTACTTGCGGCACATGATGGTGCGGGTCATGACGACTCTCCTGCGTTCAATACGGCAGCCGCGCGTTCGAGCAAGGTCTTGACCGGGGCGGCAAGGCCCAGGCGCGGCGGGGTGGCGAGGTTATACCAGAGCCAGTCGGCCTCGGCCACGTGCTGGCCGGCCTCCTGGACCTGAACCAGCCAGGGTTCGATGGATAACTGGAAATGGCTGAAGGTGTGCACCAGGTTCGGCAGTGCCTGCGGGTTGCCCAACTCCAGCGAGTGCTGCGAGGCGAGATGTTGCAGGTCGTCGAGGTCATCGAGTTCCGGCAAGCTCCACAAGCCGCCCCACAGGCCCGTGGAAGGTCGACGGTAAAGCAGGATCGCACCTTCGGCATTGGCAAGCATCGGCATCAGCGTGCGTTTCTGCGGGATGGCTTTGCGTGGCTTGGGAATCGGGTAGCGGGTTTCCAGGCCGAGCATGTGCGCTTCACAGCCTTTTTCCAGCGGGCAGAGCAGGCAGCTCGGCTTGCTGCGGGTGCAGAGCGTGGCGCCCAGGTCCATCATCGCCTGGGTGTAGGCGTTCACCCGATCGTGCGGCGTAAAGCGCTCAGCGTTCGCCCATAGCTGTTTGGCGACCTTCGGCTCGCCCGGGTAACCCTCTTGCGCGGTAAAGCGTGCCAGAACGCGTTTGACGTTGCCGTCGAGGATCGGCGCGCGCAGGCCCATGCTGATACTGGCGATCGCACCCGCCGTGGACAGGCCGATGCCGGGCAGGTCGGTGAGTTTTTCCACGTCCCGGGGGAATTCACCGCCGTACTGCTCGACGACGATTTTGGCAGTCTTCTGCAGATTCCGCGCGCGGGTGTAGTAACCAAGGCCCGTCCACAGGTGCAGCACTTCGTCCTCGGGTGCCGCCGCCAGGGCTTCGACCGTCGGCAGCGAGGCCATGAACCGGTCGAAGTAATTCAGCACGGTGCTGACCTGGGTTTGTTGCAGCATGATTTCCGAGACCCACACCCGATAAGGGGTGATGCCCTGTTGCCAGGGCAAATCGTGGCGGCCGTGGCGGTCGAACCATTCCAGCACCGCCAATGAAAACTGCTCGGCTCTCATCGCTTGAACAGCCCCTTGAGTGCGTCCTTGAGTTCCGGGCTGACCTTGTCGCCCAGTTTCTCGTCGATTTTTTCGCTGATGCGCTCGCCCGCCAGTTTGCTCGCGACCTGGCCCATGCGTTCGTTATCCAGGCGGCAGGCCTTGGCGCCGAGCTCCAGTGGGCCGCGGCAACGCAACGGCCACTGGATGCCGACAAATTTCTCGCTCACCTGGCAGGCCGGGTCCGGCATGTCGCTCTTGTCGCCTTCGACAATGATGCCCACGCGATAATCCATGCCCAAGACCCGCAGGTCGATGTCGCCGTCGCCGTTGACGGTCATGCCCGGGATGCGCACTTTCAGGTCCGGGTTGCTCGCGACGCCGTTTCGAAAGGTCAGGTTACCCTTGAGCTCCTGGAACGGTGTGTCCTTGCCCCTTGGCTCGCCGCTGAGGGACTTGCGGTTGAGCGTGGCGATGCCTTTGCACAACTGTTGTTCGAGGTTGGCATTGAGCAGCACGCCATTGTTGATGACGAAACTGGCGTTGCCATTAAGGGTTTCGATCAGCGCTTTCTGGCTGTTGCCGCTACCGGTGAGGGTGCTGTTGAGTGTTACCAGGCCTTTGACCGGTGGCTCCTTGCCCTGGCTTTCGAGGATTTTTTCCGCTGGCACCCGGCTGATTTGCGTCTGCATGTTCAGCACCGGCGCCTGCTGGCGCACATCAAGGGTGCCTTTGGCTTCGAAGTTGCCCTCGTACAGGTCGCCGCGCAGGCTGCTCAGCGTCAACAATCCACCCTGGCCGTTGGCCTTGAGCACCGCGTTGTGGATCGGCAGTTTTTCCAGGGTTAACTGGCCGAAGGTCAGGTCGGCGTCTACATCCAGCTTGCTCAGGCGTTCCACCGGCAGCAGGCGTTCGTTGCTCCAGGCTTCTTTGGTTGGGGATTGCGGCAGGGGTGTGCTGCCGGCCCCGGCCATGGCATCAGCTTCGGTGCTGGCGACTTCGGCCTGACGCACTTGCTTGGCGCTGTTAGCCTCGGCCGACTTCGGCGCCAGGTAACGGTCGACGTTGAAGGTGTCCGCCTTGAGGGTTGCGCGCAGGGATTGCTTGGCGAAATCCTCGACAGCGATGCGACCGGTAAAGGTGCTGTCGTCGACTTTCAGGTTGATGTCATCGAGCGTGAGGCTGGAGGGCGTGCCGGTCAGGCGCGTGGCCAGTTCGACCTTGCTCAGGCTGCCTTCGGCCATCGCCGGGAGTTTCTGGCCGATGCTGTCGACGAATTTCGCCAGGTCGAACTGGGCAATCGACAAGCCGCCGTTAACCTGCGGGGTTTTATCGAGGTCATTGACCTTCAGCTCGCCCAGCGCTCGCAGTTGGTTGGCGGAGACCTTGATCCCGGTCCACTCGGCGACGTTGGCAGCCTTGTCCAGCAACAGCTGGCCTTGCGCAGCGAAGGTCACGGTCTTGCCTTGCAGCGGATCGCCGGCGACTTCACCGGACAGCTTCATGTCTTCGAGCTTGTAGCGCTGCAGCGCGCGTTCGAAACGCAATTCGCCGTTGAGCTCGGTGCGCACCCGCAGAACCGGCTGGTTGGTGCCCAGGAACGCGGTGAGCTTGACCGGGATGTTGGTGGAGTCGTGCACCGGCCCGGTACTGAGCTGGATGCTTTCGGCGCTGAATTGCTTGCCGGTTTTTTCGTCGCTGTATTCCACGCGGGCGTTGTTGACGGTCAGGCTGTCGATGTCCAGGCGAATGGGCTGTGCCGGTTTTTCCGCCTGGGCGGTGGTTGGCTGCTCAGGTTCGCTGGTGGCATCGGCAGGCGTGGCCGTGGTTGCAGGCTTGGGCACCTTGCCGATGTCTTCCCAGTTGCCGTGGCCATCTTTGTCGCGGTTCAGGCGCAGGTTCAGGCCTTCGACGCGCACATCGCTCATCTGCACCTCGCGGCGCAGCAATGGCAGCACGCGGACCGACAGGCCGAGCATCTGCAGGTCGGCGAAGGGCTCGGCGGGCTTGGCCAGGGTAGCGACCGCTGCATCGTGCAGTTCCAGGCCCAGCCAAGGGAACAGGCTCCAGCCGATATCGCCATTGAGCGTCAGCTCGATGTGGGCCTTGTCGCGGGCAATCTGGCGTATCTCGTCTTTGTAGTCGTTGGGATCGAAGAGGTGGGTCAGGGCAAAGCCCAGCGCCACTACGATCAGCAACAGCCCGAGAAGTACCAGACCCAGGATTTTGCCGAACGCTTTCATGGGCGAGTCCTTGTAGTTAGTCGAATTCGAAATTTAGCCGGGGAGTATAGCGCTCCGCAGCGCCCGACCGGGCAGATCACAAGGACAGAGCGTCGAGCATCCAGGCAAAAAGTGATTTTGCCTGCGTGTAGACAGGATCTGTACCGGAGAAGAAGTGGTTAATCAGTTCGACAATGATCGCAAGGGAGGTTCCTTCAGGTGGTACGAAAACGGACAACTTCGAAAACGTGATGTCAGTTTGGTTTTTCGACCATTGGCAAATGCTACCCTGCACCGGTTCGTCCGCCCCTCTGCGACGTGATGTCGCAGGAAAAACGAGCTTTTCCCTAAAAAACGGTCATGTCTGCGTGCATTAAGGCTGAGGGTGAAAAGTGGCTGGCGAACACTACTGACAATTGGGGGATAAACAATGACCACGAGCATCACGGCAGACGGCCTTCAAGCCGGCCAGCCCGCGTTCCTTTCCAAGGAGCGCATTATCGCCAGGCCCGGTTTCAACCGATGGCTGGTGCCACCGGCCGCGCTGGCTATCCATCTGTGTATCGGCATGGCGTATGGCTTCTCGGTATTCTGGTTGCCGCTGTCCAAAGCGCTCGGCATCACCGCACCAGTGGCTTGTGCGCCCGACATGAGCTTCATCGCTCAAGTGTTTTCTTCGCAATGCGACTGGCCGATTTCGATGCTCGGCTGGATCTACACCCTGTTCTTCATCTTCCTGGGTTGCTCGGCCGCCATCTGGGGTGGCTGGCTGGAGCATGCCGGGCCGCGCAAGGCGGGTGTCGTCTCGGCGCTGTGCTGGTGTGGCGGTCTGCTGATTTCCGCGCTGGGGGTCTATACCCACCAGATCTGGCTGATGTGGATCGGCTCCGGGGTCATTGGCGG
The DNA here is from genome assembly GCF_058791355.1 of Pseudomonas sp. EB271-G4-1. Classification (NCBI taxonomy): domain Bacteria; kingdom Pseudomonadati; phylum Pseudomonadota; class Gammaproteobacteria; order Pseudomonadales; family Pseudomonadaceae; genus Pseudomonas; species Pseudomonas sp. EB271-G4-1. The sequence continues at coordinate 13,381 of NZ_JBYTEO010000004.1, read as the reverse complement.
TATCGGCCTGGGCCTGGGCTACATCTCGCCGGTGTCGACCTTGATCAAGTGGTTCCCGGACAAGCGCGGCATGGCGACCGGCATGGCGATCATGGGTTTCGGCGGGGGTGCAATGGTCGGTGCGCCCTTGGCGGCGGCGTTGATGAGTCATTTTGCCTCGCCCACCAGTGTCGGCGTGTGGCAAAGCTTCCTGGTCATGGCTGCGATCTATTTCGTGTTCATGATCGGCGGCGCGCTGTCCTATCGAGTGCCGCCGACCGGCTGGAAGCCTGAAGGCTGGACGGCACCTGCGAAAAAAGCCTCGAACGCGATGATCACCCACCGTCACGTGCACGTTAACGTGGCGTGGAAGACGCCACAATTTCGCCTGGTATGGCTGGTGTTGTGCCTGAACGTATCCGCCGGTATCGGCATCCTCGGCATGGCTTCGCCACTGTTGCAGGAGGTTTTTGCCGGCAAGTTGCTGGGCAATGACCTGACATTTGGCCAACTGGACGCCTCGCAACTGGCTTCGATTGCCGCCATCGCTGCGGGCTTCACCGGTTTGCTGAGCCTGTTCAACATCGGCGGGCGTTTCTTCTGGGCCTCGTTCTCGGATTACCTGGGCCGTAAAAACACCTACTTCGTGTTCTTCGCCCTGGGCTTTGCTTTATACGGACTGATTCCGAACCTTGGGCATCTGGGCAGTGTCGCGCTGTTCGTGGCAGCCTTCTGCATCATCCTGTCGATGTACGGCGGTGGTTTTGCCACGGTCCCCGCTTATCTGGCGGACCTGTTCGGCACGCAAATGGTCGGTGCGATCCACGGTCGCCTGCTGACGGCATGGGCGGCGGCAGGTGTGTTGGGTCCGGTGCTGGTGAACTACCTGCGTGAATATCAGCTGAGCATCGGCGTCGAGCGTGCAGCGGCGTACGACATCACCTTGTACATCCTGGCGGGCCTGCTGGTACTGGGCTTTATCTGCAACCTGCTGGTGCGTCCGGTGGCCGACAAGTACTTCATGACCGACGCCGAGCTGGCTGCCGAACAGGCTCTGGGTCACGACAAAGGGGCTGACAGCAGCACCGTGCTGGAGTGGAAAGCCGATGCCGGCACCAAGCCGTTGGCGGTAGCTGCCTGGCTGGTGGTGGGTATTCCGTTGGCATGGGGTGTGTGGGTGACGCTGCAAAAAACAGCGGTACTGTTCCACTAAGAAGCTGAGGGTCTGGCCTGACATCTTCAGGCCAACACCAACCCCTGTGGGAGCGGGCTTGCTCGCGATTGCGGTCTGACAGTCGACAGAGATGTTGAATGTGCAGCCCCTTTCGCGAGCAAGCCCGCTCCCACATTTGTCTGGTGGTGCCTGAAAATGGCTTGTATGGACATGTCTATCCCCGACGACCGGGGATTCTATCCGTCAGCGATATCACCTCCCGTGTTTCTGTTTCGCGCCCGCGCCCCTATAATGGTTGCCTTTTTCGCCCAATGATTTTGCGGAGCTGGTGATGGCCGAACGTATGGCGTCAGTCGAGCGCGACACTCTGGAAACCCAGATCAAAGCCTCGATCAACCTGGATGGCACCGGAAAGGCCCGATTTGATATCGGTGTACCTTTTCTTGAGCACATGCTGGACCAGATCGCCCGTCACGGGCTGATCGACCTGGATATCGTCAGCAAAGGCGACCTGCATATCGATGACCACCACACGGTGGAAGATGTCGGTATCACCCTGGGTCAGGCATTCACCAAAGCCATCGGCGACAAGAAAGGCATCCGTCGCTACGGCCACGCCTACGTGCCGCTCGATGAAGCGCTGTCGCGCGTGGTAATCGACTTCTCCGGCCGCCCTGGCCTGCAGATGCATGTGCCGTATACCCGCGCCACCGTCGGCGGTTTCGATGTTGACCTGTTCCAGGAATTCTTCCAGGGCTTCGTCAACCACGCCAACGTCACCCTGCACATCGACAACCTGCGTGGGCACAACACCCACCACCAGATCGAAACTGTGTTCAAGGCTTTCGGCCGCGCCCTGCGCATGGCCGTGGAACTCGATGACCGCATGGCCGGGCAAATGCCTTCGACCAAGGGCGTCCTGTAATGCAGACAGTCGCGGTTATCGATTACGGCATGGGCAACCTGCACTCGGTGGCCAAGGCCCTCGAGCACGTGGGGGCTGGCAAGGTCCTGATCACCAGCGATGCGAACGTGATTCGCGAAGCCGACCGGGTGGTTTTCCCCGGTGTTGGCGCGATCCGCGACTGCATGGCGGAGATCCGTCGACTGGGTTTCGATTCACTGGTACGTGAAGTCAGCCAGGATCGTCCGTTCCTCGGCATCTGCGTTGGCATGCAGGCCTTGCTCGAACACAGCGAAGAGAACGACGGCGTCGACTGCATCGGCCTGTTCCCGGGCCAGGTGAAGTTCTTCGGCAAGGATCTTGTCGAGGACGGCGAACACCTGAAAGTCCCGCACATGGGCTGGAACGAAGTAAAGCAGAAGGTGAGTCACCCGCTGTGGCACGACATTCCAGACATGGCGCGGTTTTACTTCGTGCACAGCTACTACATCGCCGCCGGTAATGCGCGGCAGGTGGTCGGTGGCGGTCATTACGGGGTCGACTTTGCCGCAGCGCTGGCCGAAGGCTCGCGTTTCGCCGTGCAGTTCCACCCGGAGAAAAGCCATACCCATGGCCTGCAGTTGCTGCAGAACTTCGCCGCGTGGGACGGTCGCTGGTAATGGCGGTCAAGAAGAAGCCGCCGATCCTGACCCTCACTCCTGAACAGGAGAGTGAGGCCAATCACAAGATCAAGCGCTTCATGGAGGATCGCTTCGAACTGGACCTGGGTTCGTTCGAAGCGGCCGAAATCCTTGAGCTGTTCACCCGCGAAATTGCTCCTCACTATTACAACAGGGCGATATTCGATGTGCAGGCGCACCTCAAGGAGAGGTTCGAAAGCATCGAAAGCGACCTGTGGGCGCTCGAGAAAAACTGATTTCCGAGCCAAGCTGAACATTCAAATTTGAAGGTTTGCCAGATGCTGATTATTCCCGCTATCGATCTTAAAGACGGTGCCTGTGTTCGTCTGCGCCAGGGCCGCATGGAAGATTCCACAGTGTTCTCCGATGACCCGGTGAGCATGGCTGCCAAGTGGGTGGAGGGCGGTTGCCGTCGTCTGCATCTGGTCGACCTGAACGGTGCGTTCGAAGGCCAGCCGGTCAACGGCGAAGTGGTCACCGCGATTGCCAGGCGCTACCCGAACCTGCCGATCCAGATCGGCGGTGGCATCCGTTCCCTGGAAACCATCGAACACTACGTGAAAGCGGGCGTGAGCTACGTGATCATCGGCACCAAGGCCGTGAAAGATCCGGCCTTCGTTGCCGAAGCCTGCCGCGCGTTCCCGGGCAAGGTAATTGTCGGCCTGGACGCCAAGGACGGTTTCGTCGCTACCGATGGCTGGGCTGAAATCAGCACCATCCAGGTGATCGACCTGGCCAAGCAATTTGAAGCCGACGGCGTGTCCGCCATCGTTTATACCGACATCGCCAAAGACGGCATGATGCAGGGTTGCAACGTGCCGTTCACCGCTGCGCTGGCGGCTGCCACGAAGATCCCGGTGATCGCTTCCGGTGGCATCCACAACCTGGGTGACATCAAGACCCTGCTCGACGCCAAGGCGCCAGGCATCATCGGTGCGATCACCGGTCGTGCGATTTATGAAGGCACCCTCGACGTCGCTGAAGCGCAAGCTTTCTGCGATTCGTACAAAGGCTGAGGACTGACCATGGCGCTGGCCAAACGCATCATCCCTTGCCTGGACGTGGATAACGGCCGGGTCGTCAAAGGTGTGAAGTTCGAGAACATCCGTGACGCGGGCGACCCGGTGGAGATCGCCCGTCGTTATGACGAGCAGGGTGCCGACGAGATTACTTTCCTCGACATCACTGCCAGCGTCGACGGTCGCGACACCACGCTGCATACCGTCGAGCGCATGGCCAGCCAGGTGTTTATCCCGCTGACCGTGGGCGGTGGCGTACGCACCGTGCAGGACATTCGTAACCTGCTCAATGCCGGTGCGGACAAGGTCTCGATCAACACCGCTGCCGTGTTCAACCCGGAATTCGTCGGTGAAGCGGCGCAGCACTTCGGTTCGCAATGCATCGTGGTTGCCATTGATGCGAAGAAGGTCTCGGGACCTGGCGAAACCCCGCGCTGGGAAATCTTCACCCACGGTGGGCGCAAGCCCACCGGGCTCGACGCGGTCGAATGGGCGAAGAAGATGGAAGGCCTGGGTGCCGGTGAGATCCTCCTGACCAGCATGGACCAGGACGGCATGAAAAATGGCTTCGACCTGGGTGTCACCCGCGCCATCAGCGATGCATTGGGCATTCCGGTGATCGCTTCCGGCGGTGTCGGCAACCTGCAGCACCTGGCCGACGGCATTCTCGAGGGCCACGCCAGTGCAGTGTTGGCAGCGAGTATTTTCCACTTCGGTGAATACACCGTTCAAGAAGCCAAGGCCTATATGGCCCACCGCGGTATTGTGATGCGCTGAACAAACCAGTACAGGCCAGTGGACATCATGGCGGGCTCAGGGCACTCTTGAGTACGCCATGGATTTCGGTAGCCAGACATGTTTAAACGCATTCTTCTTGTCCTCGCCAGCGCTTCCTTGTTGCTCATCAGTAGCGCACGCGCCGCCGACAGCTCCACCACGGAACTGGTGTTGCTGACGGAAAACTTCCCGCCGTACAACATGGCCAAGAACGGCAAGAACTTCGCTCAGGACGAGAACATCAATGGGATCGCCGTGGACATCGTCCGCGAGATGTTCAAGCGCGCCAACGTCACTTATAGCCTGACCCTGCGTTTCCCCTGGGAGCGTGTCTACAAACTCGCGCTGGAAAACCCCGGTTACGGAGCATTCGTGATGGCCCGTTTGCCGGACCGCGAGCGGCTTTTCAAATGGGTCGGGCCGATCGGTCCGGATGACTGGATCATGCTGGCCAAGGCTGACAGCAAAATCTCCCTCGAGACCCTGGAGGACGCGCGCAAGTACAGGATTGGCGCGTACAAGGGCGATGCGATTGCCGAGACGCTCGCCAAGCAGGGCCTGAAGCCCATCGTGGTGCTACGTGATCAGGATAATGCGAAGAAGCTGGTCAGCGGACAGATCGACCTGTGGGCCACCGGCGACCCGGCCGGGCGCTATCTGGCGCGCCAGGACGGGGTAAACGGGCTGAAGACCGTGTTGCGTTTCAACAGCGCCGAGCTGTACCTGGCGCTGAACAAGGACGTACCGCAGGCAACTGTCGCCAAGTTACAAGCTGCACTGGATCAGATGCGCAAGGACGGCGTGGTCGACGAGATCATGGGGCGGTATCTATAGTTGCTGCTGGAATTTCTACTGGTTAAAGGGTGGGTGTGACTTCATCCGTCTTTTAAGATGAGAATTCAGTCAGGTGTAAATTGCTCATGTCGGTGTAATTAAGTTCTGTAGTGACTTGAGTTCTGTCTTCGCGCAGCAGTCTGTAGTTACTCTGCATTTGATATACCGCCACAGTTCTGTTTTTCGAGACGACGATAAAGACTTCTGTGGCAGCATGGGCGGACCATCCGCCTGACTCATCAGAATGAGCAAATTTCTTGTCCAATCTCCCCGAAAAGTTGATGAGAGGCGCCTGCACGTTGATTGGCCATTCACTATCGAATTCGATAGACGTGACGAGGGCGAATGCCGTCAGGCTTTGACGTGTCTGAACTCTGTGTACTATCCACTTGAAGGTTTTACTCGCGGCGTCTTCATTATGGCCGCTTCCCACGAGCACATACTGGTCTGTCCTCTCCAAGAGGTATGAAGGCGTTGTGCGTAGTTGCTCAATCGGGCTCAGAACCGGGTCTATTACGGTAAACCAGGGAAGTTTGGCGATGTAAGTGGTTTCGGCTTTTTCGAGTTGTGTAGGCTGCCCGATCCCGGACAGTACTGGTGCCTGCAGCTGGGGGTTGATTTGAAGCGGGATGCTCATTCGCAATGAATAAGTAGTGAGTGTCGTCGGTTTGGAATAGCCTCTAACACCGGCAAAGGTACCGGGTGAAATGTAGATTTCACCGTTTTGCGCGATGGGTGGGCAGATGCTCCAAGCGCTGAGATCCTGTCGCGCACCACTGCTTTTATCGCTCCAGATCAAGTTGCCGACAGTTGAGGCTACTACCAGGTCCTCCCTGATGCATCGAACCACGTTGAGCGAAGGTTTTTCACGGTCGGAACACACCATCCCCATTGCAACGTAGCCATCGGGAGGGATCGGGCGCCAAATCGTGCAGTCCGCAACGGTTGTTGAGCCTGCACTTCTCCAGACTTGTTCGAAGTCGATAGGTGGGCTGAGTGCATTAACTTTGGTGCTTTCTCCACTTTTTGGTCCTTCGCAGACGACCACGGCCACTTTTTTACTATTAATACTGTCATGTCCAGGAATGACTAAATCGCCCAGAGAGAAATAGCCCGGCAGCAAATCAGGGGCTGGCGCAGCGCGCCAAAAGGTTGCGGGCTTCGCTTGTGATCGCCCGCTGTCCCAGAGTCGCTGAAACTCTGTCGTAAAGTTGATTAGCAAGTTATCGACTTTTATCGAGCCTATTGGTTTTGTAGCGCTGTTCTCGGTGTTCATGGTTATTCCTGATATGTAAAAGGCGACTCAGGGCCGCGACCTGTTGCAGGTCTCAATATCTGGAATTGGAAGAGGTGTCGGGCGGTAGCTATGTATAGGTGCGTGGCGAGTTGTTACCGGTAAATTCCGTCTTTGCCATGGGCAACCATGGCGCGATTGCCGCGCACACTGACCATCTGCTTGATATCAATCCACTCGATGCCCTGAGCCTTGAGCTTGGGCAGTTCACGCTCCAACACCGCCAGCGTCTGTGGATACGGATGCCCGATCATCACCGCCGAACCCTGCTTACGCGCAAGGCTGATTGCTGTCTGCAACTGGGTGAAGATTGCCGCTTCAGTGCGCTCATCATCCAGAAACACATCACGCGAAATACTCGCCAATCCAATCTTCTGCGCTTCGGCCGCTGCCACAGTCTGCGCGCTGGTGCGACTATCCACGAAGAGCTTGTGCCGACGCTGCAGGTCAGCCATCAACCAGGCCATGGCTGGGCGTTGGGCAGTCATGCGGCTGCCCATGTGGTTATTGATGCCAGCGGTATAGGGTACGACCTTGAGTGCTGCGTTCAGGCGTTTATCGAGCTCTTCGACAGGCAAGTCGGGATGCCAGGCGAACGGACCGGTGGCCGGGTCCATGGGCATGTGCAGGATGACGATCTTGCCGGCACGATGGGCTTCGCGGGCGAATTCGGTGGCGTGAGGGGTGTCGGGCATGATTGCCGCCGTCACCGGCCCCGGAAGGGCCAGTACCTGGCGATCCCGGGGCAGGTTTTGCCCCAGGTCATCGATGATCAGGCTGATATAAGCCTTTTGAGGGGCGGGCGCAGCGTGAACAACACCCGCCAGGCAACACAACAGCCCCAGGACTACCCGCGCAAGCATCTCAGCGGCCGGATGTGATGCTCAGCCCTTTGAGCAGGCTCAGGGCCTGGGCCAGTTGGTAATCGTCGTCTTGCGGCATCGGCTTGGACTTGCCGCCGGAACTGCTCGGTTTGTCGGCGCCACCGTTGCCGTTGCCCAGGTGACCTTGCAGGTCGGCTTCCTTGAAGTAGTCGCCGTCTTGCTCGTTGGTGATCTTGGCCTTGCGCACTTCGATGTCCGGGACGATACCCTGGGCCTGGATCGAGCGGCCGTTGGGCGTGTAGTACAAGGCTGTGGTGATCTTCAGCGCTCGGTCGTTGTTCAGTGGCAGCACGGTTTGCACCGAGCCTTTGCCGAAACTCGGCGTACCCATGATCACCGCGCGTTTCTGGTCTTGCAGGGCGCCGGCGACGATTTCCGAGGCCGAGGCGCTGCCGCCATTGATCAGCGCGACCATTGGCACGGCTTCGCTTTCGTCCTTGCCGGTGGCAGAGAAACGCAGTTCAGAGTTGGCGATGCGGCCCTTGGTGTAGACGATCAGGCCCTTGGTGATGAAATGGTCGACCACTTCCACCGCCGATTGCAGTACGCCGCCCGGGTTGTTGCGCAGGTCGAGGATGATGCCCTTGAGTTTCTTGCCGTTGTCTTTGCGCAGCTTCGCCAGGGCCTTGGACACTTCTTCGCCGGTCTTGACCTGGAATTGGGTGATGCGGATGTAGCCATAGCCGGATTCGAGCAGCTGGCTCTTCACGCTCTTCACCTGAATGATGGCGCGGGCCAGGGTCACATCGAACGGCGTGCCGCCGTCACGTACCAGGGTCAGGGTGATTTTCTGGCCGATCTTGCCGCGCATCTTGTCCACGGCTTCGGTCATGCTCTGTCCGCGGGTGGGTTGGCCGTTGATCTTGACGATGAAGTCGCCTGCCTGGATGCCAGCCTTGGAGGCCGGTGTGTCATCGATTGGCGACACCACTTTGATGAAGCCGTCCTCGGCGCCGACTTCGATGCCCAGGCCGCCGAATTCGCCACTGGTGCTTTCCTGCAGTTCAGCGAAGTCTTCTGGTCCCAGGTAGGCGGAGTGCGGGTCAAGGTTGCTGAGCATGCCCTTGATCGCGTTTTCCAGCAGGGTCTTGTCGTCTATCGGTTCGACATACGCGGCCTTGATACGATCCATGACCTCGGCAAAGGTGCGCAACTCTTCCAGCGGCAGTGGCGCCTTGGTGGTCGCGGCAGTGCCCGCAGGCGCGACTGCCGGGGCCGGTTGAGCGGCGAACGCCAGAGGCGCGCCGATCACCAGGGCGATCGCCAGGGCCAGCGAGGTAAGGCGGGACAAATGCAGCATGTCGAACGAACTCCTAATGTAGGTGACTCAGCGCCTATCCTTGCGCGCGGCACCATTGCGCCGGATCACTCGGGTGACCCTGCTGACGAATAGCAAAGTACAGCGCTGGTGTGTCCTGCCCGCCACTGTTACCGACAGTGGAGATGGATTCACCGGCTTTTACCACGTCACCCGCAGACTTGAGCAGTGTCTGGTTGTGACCATAAAGACTCAGGAAACCGTTGCCATGGTCGAGAATCACCAGCAGCCCGGCGCCGCGCAACCAGTCGGCGAACACCACTCGACCGCCATGCACCGCATGCACCGCACTGCCTGCAGAAGCGCCGATCATTACGCCGTCCCACTTGGTCCGGGCGTCGTCGCCACGGCTTTCACCGAAGCGCGCCAACAGTCGACCATCGACAGGCCATGGAAGTTTGCCGCGAGTTGAAGCAAATGCGCCGCCAAAGGTTTCACCGGAACTGGAAACCAGTGGGCCGGGTGTTGATTTAACCGGTTTGCGTGGGGCATCGTCGTTGGCATCTGCCAGCGCCTGGGCCTCACGTAAACGCTTTTTTTCGGCTTCCTGCTGGGCGATCAGCGCTTTTTGTCGCGCCTCTTCTGCCTCACGAGCCTGGCGGGCCAAGGTTTCTTCAATAGTTTTAAGGACTTTAGACAGGTCTGCCTGATCCTGCTCACGGGCTGCCAGTTTCTGGTCGCGAGCTTTCACGTCGTCGTTGAGCTTGGCCAGGACTTGCTGGCGCTCCTGACGTACCTTCTCGAGTTCGCTACGCTGGGTTTCCAGGCTGCTTTGCTGTACCAGCAATTGCGCCTGCTGCAGGCCGATGTCTTTTTCGACATTGGCGAGCTGGCGCAGGGTTTCGTTGAAATTCTTCAGCTGCTCCAGGCGAGCCTGGCTCAGGTAGTCGTAATAGGTGAGCGTGCGGGCGAACTTCTCTGGGTTCTGCTGGTTGAGCAGCAGTTTCAAGTATTCCTGCCGGCCGTTCTGATAAGCCGCGCGGGCCTGGATGGCAATCAGTCGCTGTTGTTCAGTGCGCGCGCTCTGGAGTTTTTTTTTCTCTGCATCGAGTCGTTGTAACTCGGTTTCGCTTTTCTTCAGCTCTTTTTGCAGGGCATCGACCTGCTTCTCGAGCTTGCCCATCTCGGTTTCAGTGCCCTTGAGGTCTTTCTGCACGCCGGACTTTTCTTCCTGCAGCTTGCCCAGCAGTTTTTTCAACTCGGCAATGTCCTGACGCGTGGCGTCCAATTGTTGCTGGGTTTGCGCGCGCTCATCGGCGAAGGCCGGCTGGAGCAGGCAAGTCAGGGCGAGGGCTATCAGGACGCGGAGCATAGAGGCGGGCGACACCAAAGAAAGGGACGTCCTAGTATGCCCGCCATGAGCAGCAAAAAAAATGCCCATTTCTGACTGTGTGATGACTGGAAGGGGAGGTGGGGGGGATTTAGTCTGTAAAACCACCACAAACCACTGTGGGAGCTGGCAGGCCAGCTCCCACAGTGGTTTGTGGCGTTTGAGCGTGCGGGTTACACCAGAATCGAAGTCCCGGTCATTTCCGCCGGTTTTTCAAGGCCTAGCAGCTTCAGCATGGTCGGCGCCACATCTGCCAGCACGCCGCCTTCGCGAACCTTCAGGTCACGCTTGCCCACATAGATGAACGGCACCGGTTCGGTGGTGTGCGCGGTGTGGGCCTGGCCGGTGGTTTCGTCGGACATCTGCTCGACGTTGCCGTGGTCCGCGGTGATCAGCGCTTCGCCGCCGACTTTTTCCAGGGCATCGACGATGCGACCGACGCACTGGTCAAGGCACTCAACAGCCTTGACCGCTGCCTCGAACACACCGCTGTGGCCGACCATGTCGCCGTTGGCGTAGTTGACCACGATTACGTCGTAACGCTGGTTTTCGATGGCGTCGACGATGCGGTCGGTGACTTCAGGCGCGCTCATTTCCGGCTGCAAGTCATAGGTAGCGACTTGAGGCGACGGGATCAGGATGCGTTCTTCGCCCGGGAACGGTTCTTCACGACCGCCAGAGAAGAAGAAGGTCACGTGGGCGTATTTCTCGGTTTCGGCGATACGCAGCTGGGTCTTGCCGTTTTTCGCCAGGTAGTCGCCCAGCACGTTTTCCAGGCTGCCGGCGGCAAAGGCCGAAGGTGCGGGAATGCTGGCGGCGTATTGGGTCAGCATGACGAAACCGGCCAGTTTTGGCTGACGGGTACGTTCAAATTCCTTGAAGTCGTCCTCGACGAAAACGCGGGTCAGCTCGCGCGCGCGGTCGGCGCGGAAGTTCATGAACACCACGGCGTCGCCGTCTTCGACTTTCACCGGCTCGCCAATGGAAGTGGCCTTGACGAATTCATCGCTTTCGCCGCGCTCGTAAGCCGCTTGCAGACCTTCCTGAGCGGTGGCGGCGTTGAATTCGCCCTGGCCTTCGACGATCAGGTTGTAGGCCTGGGAGACACGGTCCCAGCGGTTGTCGCGATCCATGGCGAAATAACGACCGATGAGGCTGGCGATCCGGCCTTTACCCAGGGCCTTGAAGGTAGCGTCCAGCAGTTCGATCGACGATTGCGCGCTTTTCGGCGGGGTATCGCGGCCGTCGAGGAAGGCGTGCAGGTAGATTTTTTCGGCGCCGCGCTTGGCGGCCAGTTCGGCCATGGCGACCAGGTGATCCTGGTGGCTGTGCACACCGCCATCGGACAGCAAGCCCATGAAGTGCACGGCCTTCCCGGCAGCGACAGCTTTGTCCACCGCGGCACAGATGGTCGGGTTCTCGAAGAACTCGCCGTCGCGGATCGATTTGGTCACACGGGTGAAGTCCTGATACACCACGCGACCGGCACCGAGGTTCATGTGGCCGACTTCGGAGTTGCCCATCTGGCCGTCCGGCAAGCCGACGTCCATGCCGCTGCCCGAAATCAGGCCGTTGGGCACGGTGGCCCACAGGCGGTCCAATACAGGCTTCTTGGCGGCAAAGATCGCGTTGGATTCAGGGCTCTCACTGTGACCGAAGCCGTCGAGAATAATCAGGACCAAAGGTTTAGGCGTGGTAGTCATGGAGTCCACTCGTGGCTGAGATAAAAGAGGGCGATGGAAAAGGGAGTGGCAGTTTAAAGCGAAGTTCCGGCCACGTCACCGCCGGACGGGGTTTGGCCCACCATAGTGGCTGTGTATACTGGCCGACATTTTAACGCCCTGGAACCTCCTTCGATGGTTGCTCACCTGATTGAATTTGCCACTAACCACTACATCCTCGTCGGTATCTTCGTCGTACTGCTGGCGTTGCTGATTGCCTATCAGATGCAGGGCGGCGGCCGTAGCCTGAGCACTGGCGAATTGACTGGCCTGGTCAACAAAGACGCGGGCGTGGTAATCGACATTCGTCCTGCCAAGGATTTCGCTGCCGGTCACATTGTTGGTGCGTTGAATATTCCTCACGACAAACTGGCTGCCCGTGTTGTCGAGCTGGAAAAGCACAAGGCCAAGACCATCATCCTGGTCGACGCCATGGGCCAGACGGCCGGGACTCACGCTCGCGAACTGGTAAAGGCTGGCTTCACCGCCGCCAAACTGTCCGGTGGTGTTTCCAGCTGGAAAGCCGACAATCTGCCGCTGGTGAAGTGATATGAGCAACGTCGTCGTCTATTCCAGCGATTACTGCCCTTATTGCTCCCGAGCCAAATACCTGCTCGAGAACAAAGGCGTGGCCTTCGAAGAGATCAAGGTCGATGGCAAGCCGCAGGTGCGTGCCGCAATGGCTCAGAAGGCCGGGCGTACGTCCGTGCCGCAGATCTGGATCGGCAGCACCCACGTTGGCGGTTGTGATGATTTGTTTGCCCTGGAGCGCGCCGGCAAGCTCGACGCGCTGCTCAAGGCCTGAATTCCATACCCTATAAAAGCCCAAGATCAGAAAGGATCTGAGATGACTGACCAACAGAACACTGCAGCTAGCGAAGAAGAAACCGCACCGCAATTCTCCTTGCAGCGCATCTACGTACGTGACTTGTCCTTCGAAGCCCCGAAAAGCCCGGCGATCTTCCGCCAGCAGTGGGAGCCGAGTGTCGGTCTGGATCTCAATACCCGTCAAAAGGCGCTGGAAGGCGACTTCCATGAAGTTGTGCTGACCCTGTCGGTCACCGTGAAGAACGGTGAAGAAGTGGCATTCATCGCCGAAGTGCAACAGGCCGGTATCTTCCTGATCAAGAACCTGGACGACGCTTCGATGAGTCACACGCTGGGCGCGTTCTGCCCGAACATCCTGTTCCCGTACGCTCGCGAAGCGCTGGACAGCCTGGTGACCCGCGGCTCGTTCCCGGCCCTGATGCTGGCTCCGGTGAACTTCGATGCCTTGTACGCGCAAGAGCTGCAACGCATGCAAGCGGCGGGCGAGACTCCGACCGTCCAATAAAAGCTTCGTTTGCTCCATGAAAAAAGCGCCTATCTAGAGGCGCTTTTTTCATGGAGCAAACGAAACCTTCGAGTAGGAGCTGCCGAAGGCTGCGATCTTTTGATCTTAAAAATCAAAAGATCGCAGCCTTCGGC